>JANWZE010000135.1 GCA_025054955.1 Blastocatellia bacterium
GCCTTCTGGACGACGCGAGAGAAACGATGAAAAACGCTGCAGGCAGGAATGCCTGTGCCACTTTTTCTGAGGAGTTCTACTGCCGTCTGGACGACGCGAGAGAAACGATGAAAAACGCTGCAGGCAGGAATGCCTGTGCTACTTTTTCTGAGGAGTTGTTCTTGCCGTTAGCCACGACGCGAGAGAAACGATGAAAAATGCCATAGGCGGCAATGCCTGTGCCACTTTTTCGGAGGAGTGATCGCCATGCACAAAAAACTACTCAACGAAGCGACCTTTCACTTAATCGTCTCAGCCGAAGGCCCGCTGCTCGTCAAGTCGGGCACAGAAGGCTGGGACCCGACCATCCCCGATATGCAGTTCGTTCGGACGCATCACGCGCAACTCGGCGAGACGGTCTTCATTCCCGGCTCGTCGCTGAAAGGCACGTTGCGCAGCTACTCGGAGAAGATCGCCCGCACGCTTGAGGTCTTTTGTTGTGATCCGTTTGACGGAGAAAATTCGTGCGGCAAGCGATTGGAGAAGCTCGCCAAAGAGAGCAATAGTTTCGCTATTTATGCCAACTCTTGTGTGGCCTGCAAGCTATACGGCTCAACGAATCTCGCCGGTCGCGCCGCGTTTGCCGACGCCTATCCGACAAAGCCTATTGACGTGGCCAAGCAACTGACTAAGCGCACGGCTGTAGCGATTGATCGAGTGCTTGGTTCTGTCGCCGTTGGGCCGTTTGATTTTGAGGCGCTCATGAGCGGAGAGTTTGAAACGCAAATCCGAGTCCGCAACTTTGAGTTGTGGCAACTGGGACTGCTCGGTCTGGCCGTGCGTGATCTCTGTCTGGGGCGAATCAAAGTCGGCTACGGCAAATCGCGTGGGTTCGGCAGCGTGTCGGCCCGACTCAAAAAGCTCGAACTGCGCTCGATTGCCGAAGATGGCCTCCAGTGGGCGGACGGCAGGCTCAGCATCAAAGGCATCGGCGCGTTGCTCGGTGATGAGGCCACGAAATATGAGATCAGAGAACAAGCGGAGCTTGAGCCAATCGCCATTGATACCAGCCTCAAACCGGTTGATGACCTACTGGGTGCAAGCATCATCTTTGAGCGGCAGGCTGATTCAACGGAGTGGTGCGCGCCGGATGCAACGTTGCTCTTCAGCCAGTGCGTGAAGTCGGCGTGGAATGCCTACGTGAAGACCCACAAAGCGGGAGGTCAACATGGCTAATGGGATCGTCGCAAGTTTGCGTGGCGACTGGAGCGCCGTGGTGAATGCCGTCAATGCTGTCTTCGATGGAGCCAAGTTCATCTTGATGGCTGAAGACGGTGATGCCAGTCAGCCGCCGTGTTTTTGCTGGCTCACGGCGCTCGATCAAGCTGCGTGCTATCCGCGTGGCCGTGCGTTCAATGAACGGCAGGAAGTGCGATGGCGTGAGGCCGGAGCTGGCCGGTTCACAGCCGTCTATCTTTCAGAGACGAGTGAGCCGCCGCCCAGTGCTGGATTTGAAGCAAGCAGCGCAGAATGGCAAACGCAGCGAACGAGTCAAAAACTCTACGGTAAGTGGAGTCAGACGGCTGGCGATTGGGTCGAGGTGATGGTGCCGGGAACGAGAGGAAAATATGGGGATGTGATCTCCGGCATCCCGACGCTCAACGCTCTTGATCCGCCGCCGAATGCGCTGAAGCTCGAAGTCGTGGATTATTCGCGTGACGGCATGGTGCAACTGACGCGATTTCGTACGATTGAGGAATACTGGGAGTCGTGATGTTTGAAAGAAATAATGTTTGAAATGTGGCCGGGCGAGCGGCCCGCGCGAAGGTAGCCAGACGTGAAACGTCTGGAACACGAGGCGAAAAATGACGGCGCGTTGAAGACGCGCCCCGACAACATCGGGCGTCAAGGCACAATGTGTGGAGGACGGATGTGAGGATCGAACGCTGGCCGCGCAAGCGGCCCGCGCGAAGGTAGCCAGACGTGAAACGTCTGGAGAAATGATGTTTGAAATGTGGCCGCGCAAGCGGCCCGCGCGAAGGTAGCCAGACGTGAAACGTCTGGAACACGAGGCGAAAAGTAAACGGCGCGTTGAAGACGCGCCCCGACAACATCGGGTGTCAAGGCACAATGTGTGGAGGACGGATGTGAGGATCGAACGCTGGCCGCGCAAGCGGCCCACGCGAAGGTAGCCAGACGTGAAACGTCTGGAGAAATGATGTTTGAAATGTGGCCGCGCAAGCGGCCCACGCGAAGGTAGCCAGACGTGAAACGTCTGGAACACGAGGCGAAAAGTAAACGGCGCGTTGAAGACGCGCCCAGAAGAAACGAAGGGGAACCATGTGGGAGAAGCCGGGCTGGTTGAAACCGGGCCGCGCAAGCGACCCACGCGAAGGTAGCCAGACGTGAAACGTCTGGAGAAATGATGTTTGAAATGTGGCCGCGCAAGCGGCCCGCGCGAAGGTAGCCAGACGTGAAACGTCTGGAACACGAGGCGAAAAGTAAACGGCGCGTTGAAGACGCGCCGGGAAGAATATGCCGTCAACGCATACCAGTTTGCATTATCATCTGGTCTTTTCAACCAAGGACCGCCTGCCCATGATTGCTCAATCGTGGCGCGACCGATTGCACGCCTATTTGGGGGGGATCGTCAAGCGCTTGGGAGGTGTACCCCTGGCCATTGGCGGGATCCGAGACCACGTACACATGCTTGTCGGATTGACCTCATCGCATCGGCTGGACTATTTCGTGCGAGACCTCAAGGCCGATTCATCAGAGTGGGTACATCGGGAGGTCGGCCAGAGAATCTTCGCTTGGCAAAAAGGCTATGGCGCTTTTACCGTCAGCCCATCGAGTATTGAGGCCGTAAAGCGATATGTTTTGAATCAGGAGAATCATCACCGGCGCAAGACGTTTCAAGAGGAGTATGTGGAGTTATTAAAGGCGAGTGGGATTGTCTACGATGAACGCTATCTGTGGTAGAACCTGTGGCGCCTCTTCAAGGCGCGTGGTTCGCATCCGTGGTGTCCAGACGTTGCACGTCTGGCTACCCTCTTGGCGGCGTCTGCCGACGCCCGGCCGCGCCTCTTCAAGGCGCGTGGCTCGTGTCCACGAGGACCAGACGTTGCACGTCTGGCTACCATCTTGGCGGCGTCTGCCGACGCCCGGCGGCGCTTCTTCAAGGCGCGTGGTTCGCATCCGTGGTGTCCAGACGTTGCACGTCTGGCTACCATCTTGGCGGCGGCGGCCGACGCCGACTCAAACTCAGTGACAAGGAGAACTATTATGCCCAATAGAACACCCCGGCAGGGCGGAGGACGCCCGGAACCTGAACCAAAACCATTTGGGAAAGTCATCATCGCGCGGCCAAAGTCGCAGCGCGCAATTACCAAACACGACAAGTTTGTCCCCGATGCCTACACCGGCAGACTGACCTGTACGTTGACGGCTCTCACGCCTATTCACATTGGCTCCGGCATCTACGAGCTTGAGGGAGAGAATCCCGTTCGAGGTGTGATTACCGCTGACGATAAAACAATTGTGCCCGGCACGTCACTCAAAGGCGCGATTCGCTCGATTGCCGAGGCTATATCAGATTCGTGCGTCCGCATCACGAAAAAGGACATAGAGAAGAACCTGGCCGTTCGAGATGCCCGACCGTGCGATGAGCTGAAATCAAAGCATCGGCAATCAGGCGGGGAGAAAACGAGAGATCCCAGGCTGTGCGTCTGCTGTTCGATCTTCGGCGCGCTCGGCTATCAAGGGCGCGTGAGTTTTTCCGATGCGCGCTTGGTCAAGGGTAGTTTGGCAGTGCATCAGATTCAGTCGCCCTATCCGCCGCGCGAGTCAGCGCGCATCTACAAAGACGCTCGGGGCCAATTCAACGGACGGAAGTTTTACTATCACGGTGAGCCTCTGACATCTCAGCGCGGAGAACCCTATCACATTATCACCAAGGATTCTCAACTCGAATTCACCATGTCGTTCGAAAGTGTGACGGCGCAAGAGCTGTGTTTGGTGCTGGTGGCAATGGGCATCTTCGATGAAATGGTGATCAAAATCGGCGGCGGCAAACAAGCCATGCTTGGCTCCGTCAAGGTGACGCCAACGAAGCTAGAGCTTCAGGCCACAGAAACCTCATTCTCCGATTTTTCCGCCGGTGCACGGGTGATCGAAGCAGATGTCGTCAAATACTTATTCGATCAAGTCGGCAGCGCCAGCACTCTCATCAACGAAACTGCGCTCGATGAGTTAATAAGAATCTGGGAGTGGCCGTCATCTCGACGAGCGCCAACCGGAGTATATTGAGTGGAGGCCCGTATCAGTAGCACAAGCGTGAGGCAGCGCGCCCATTATCACGCCCTGGCCGATGCGCGAGCTACTGACACAATGATGAGACTGCATCCGAGACAACAAGTCGGAAGGAGAAAGAGCCATGATGAACCCGCAAGATCACATCAGCCGAGCTAATCTGCTTTGTCAGAAGCTACGCAACACCTCGGCGCAAGTTGGATCGCGCGACCGCCCACGAACGGTGCGCGGAGCCGACCCCAATGAACTCAAAAAGCTCTACACGTTCCTGCTCAAGCATCGGGACTCTCCCGACGCAATGAGCAAGCTGAGGAAATTGGTGAGCAAGCTCCCCGATTCCAACTTCGCCAAACGGAGCGGTTCGACGGCGGGTTACTACAAAAACATTAAATCAGCGTTGGACGGAGTTGGGTTTTACCAACTGGCAGTTGACGACGCCATTTACATTCTCGGCTGGGCCTGCCGCTTGCTCTAGGAGGTTAACATGTCCCGACAAACCATTCTCATCTCCTCGCTCGGCGAATCGCCTGCTGTGGTCACCGAGGCAATTGACAAGCTGGAGCACGAGGAAGGCATCCAGTTTACTCAGGTCATCACGCTGGGCACAAACGA
>JANWZE010000136.1 GCA_025054955.1 Blastocatellia bacterium
AGCATGAATGAGCCGATGAGGCAACAGGCGGCACCCCTTCAGGGCGCGAGGGATTGGGGAGGACCCCCAACCAGACGTTTCACATCTGGCTACCCTATGGCGGCGGTGGCTACAGCCCTTGCTCCAACCTCGCCCTGTTCAAAACATCACACGTCAGCAGGCAGCCACACACCGATTCAACCGGTCGGCGGGCGGCTGCCGCTGCTGCTCGGAGCTCGCTCTTCAAAAAACACCACACGTCGGCAGGCGGCCACACACGACGCCCCTACAAAGAACGTGGTCTTTCCCTCCGCACTCGGTGTGAGACATGGTGAGTGAAAATCAAAAATCCTCGCTGAAGGCTGACGACGACTCGGCGATCTGCCGATTTCCATAGCACACTTCCCAGAACGCGCACCGCTGGCAGCGCCATCGCTCCAGCGTCATCGGGAAGTTCTCTATGGACGCCAGATTGGCCACTGGATCAGTTAGCGACGCCTGCATCCCGTAGCAGCTTTCCAAAATCCTATCTTGCGCCTCGATGATCTCTTCCGGGCTTGGCTGATACTCCTGGAACACATTCTCGCGCAAATAGGCCAACACGATTTTGATCTGATCGAGGCGATAGCCCCAGACTTTCATCGCGTACAGCGCATAGCAGGCCATCTGTGTCATGTCTTTTCCGTCCTGCTGCCCTGTCTTCCAATCGCAGATGTACAACATTCCATCGCGCTCCAGCGCCAGGTCCATCTTGACCGTGATGGTGAAGCACCCCAATTGAAATTCTTGAAAGTCTTCTAACGATTTCCAGTCGCTTGGCTGAGTCTGTTGGAGCCAGGCAAACATCGGCGAGCGCCAGAAGTTCTCCAAACATTGCAGCACGCGCTGCTTGATCTCGTCGGTTCGTTCACGGGGAACCTCGCGCTGGTAGTAATGCTCGAATAAGTTGACGTAGCGTTTAGGATCGAGCCGCCATTGCTCGTTTTTCGACTGCGTCCAACCTGTTCGTAACCGGCTGATCGCGGCGGAAGTCAGGCTCTGGAAATCAATCGGCTGGCGCGCGCGCACTTTCCGCAGCGTCTCTTCGATGCCTTTATGCACGATGTCGCCGGCCCACGTATCCAGGTTTTGCATCTTCGTGAGGCGATAACAGAGCTTGGCCAGATCATCCGCGTCCAATCGCCAACCGCCCCAGAAGGCATAGTGCTGTAGATAAAACATCCGCCGACATTCACGAAAATGGCGGTCGCGCGTTACAGACCATTTGAATTCGTTTCTGAGTTCGGCCATCGGTGACGATGGTAGTATGGCGTGTTGCCCGCCGGTGTCAATACAAGCTGCTCCATGAACTCTCACGCACAGCGACAGGATGTCATGCCATCCATAGATCGAGTGCTAGGCAAAATCGTGAGAAGCCTCAACGGAACACGAGCCATGCTCGACACGCCGAACACGTGCCCAATGGTGCGCTGCCGCGCTCGGCATGAGCGTATGCTTACTTCGGAGACGCGGATGCGTGACGACGCCGAACGGTTTCAACTAGTCGGCAGTAGGCGCACACGCCAACCGTTGTTGGTTGACCGCACCGCGGACAAGGGATCAATGGCTCTGGTTCTGTGTTGACGAATTTCTCTCTCACTTTCAAGAAGCCATCCAAGAATTGTCGCTTCGCGCCCGGCCTGTCATGTTCCAGTTGGTTGATGATTTCCTTGTGATAGAGCGACGTGGCGCCGCGCGCGAACGGGCATTCATCGCGCACATAGGCGATTCGATTGACCAGCGCATACACGGTCGTTTGTTTTTCCGTGAAATAGATAAATGGTTTGACCTTTTTTTTCAGCCCGTCGCGTTCATCGAGGACGGGATATTGTCGCGCTAGATAAGGTTGATCCCAACGCAGCGTGTTGCCAAACAGCAACGCAACTTCATCATCCAGATTGTGACCGGTGGCGATCACATCATAACCGGCTTCCAGCGACGTGCGATTCATCAGGTAGCGTTTGATCAGCCCACAGCCGGAACAAGCCACGCGCTGCGTCAGTTGCTTGATGGCCGGCACCGACGCGCCCACTTCCTCGGCAACGGAGACAGTGTGCAGCGAGCGACCGAGCTGCTCAGCGAAGCGGACGCAAGCGGCTTTCGATTTCTCCGAGTAGCCGATGTTTTCATCAATGCCCAGATCAATATAAAACCCATCGGCTTCATAGCCCAACTGGGTCAACGCATGCCACAGCGCCAGGCTATCCTTGCCACCTGAGACGGCCACCAGAATGCGGTCGTCACGGGTGAACATGCGAAATTTCTTGATCGTCCGCTCCGTGTAATTAAGGAACCAAGCAGGGTAACAGACTTGACACAATGCCAGCCGATGCTCCGGCATATTGATGATCGCTTTGGTTGAGCACTGACGGCATTTCATGCTGCGCCCCCTGATATAACGCGGATCAATTCGACCTCGTCGCCGACTTCCAGCATTTCATCTTCGGTGACGATCTCGCCGTTCTTGGTCACGACGACAGTTTCTGACAGCACACCGAGCCGCTCCAACAACTGACGCGCCGTCATCCGGTGATCGAATGAAAATTCCTTATCGCTGTATCGGACGTTCACTGCCGTTGGCCTCGATGGCGATGGATGCTGATGACAATGACGGGGAGACATCGCCGCGATTCTGCTTCTCAGCATGGTATGAGCTCCGCACCAGCGGCCCCGCTTCCACATGGGTGAAGCCGAGCGACTGCCCTATTTGGCGCAACTCTTCAAACTCGCTCGGCGCGACGTAGCGAGCAACAGGCAAATGTTCAAGCGTCGGTCGCAGGTATTGACCGATGGTGAGAAAATTACAGTCCACAGCCCGCAAGTCGCGCATTGTTTGCAGGATTTCATCCCAGGTTTCGCCCAGTCCGAGCATGAGTCCTGACTTGGTTGGAATGGCCGGATTCAACCGCTTAGCGTTGGCCAGCACGTTCAATGACCACTCATAGCGACCTGTCTTGCGCACCGGCTTTTGCAATCGTTCGACCGTCTCGATATTGTGATTAAGCACAAACGGCTCAGCATCCATCACCGTTTTCAGTGATTGAATCGAGCCACGAAAATCAGGAATCAACACCTCCACGCGACACTGCGGCTGCCGCGCGCGGATGGCGCGAATCGTCTGGGCGAATGCCCACGCGCCGCCATCCGGCAAATCGTCACGCGCCACCGAGGTGATGACCACGTAGTTCAATCGCAGCGCCTGGACGGCCTCAGCCACTCGCTCCGGTTCCTGCGTGTCATACTCCAGCGGCTTGCCACTGGGCACGGCGCAAAAGCCACAGCGGCGCGTGCAGGTATTGCCCAGAATCATGAATGTGGCCGTGCCCGCTTCCCAACACTCGCCGATGTTGGGACAACGCGCGCTCTCGCAAACTGTATTGAGTTTCAATCCGCGAGCCAACTGCTTCAACATCGAGAAATTCGGCCCGCCGGGCACTTTGACTTTGAGCCATTCCGGCTTGGGTACGCGTTCGATCATAACCTCATCAGCTTAGGTCATCTGCTTCCCAGAATCAAATTCAAACAATGAGCGATTGATGCCCCCTGCGTGAGTACGCCACTGGTTCAGCATTCACTGCGTGAGCTTCATCCTCGTGACTACTTCACGTGCATCCGCGACTGCGCGCTCTCGTCGCCGCCAGCATTCGTCGCGTCAGTTTGACGACTGCGCGCTCTCGTCGCCGCCAGCATTCATCGCGTGAGCCTCATCGTCTTGACCACCGCGCGCGTCTCAGCGACGAATTTGCTCCACACGTCGTCTACTACCTTAACGGCCAGCGGATCGGGAATCACTGAGAAATAGGTCTCCGCCGGGTTAGGAAAGCTCACCCAATCGCGCATCGGC
>JANWZE010000137.1 GCA_025054955.1 Blastocatellia bacterium
ACCACATTGCCGCGCACCGTCTTGAGCACGCATGGCGGATTGTTCGGATCAGTCGTGCACTCATTGGTGAACAACCGAATCGCGCCAACCTGCGACCCAATGTCCAATCCGGTGAACCGCACCAGCATGAAGATCGAATCACCCGGCGCGATGGTGATCTCTGGCGCCGGCACTGCCGGATTCGGATTCAACGGGAACTCCAGCGGCGGAATGATGCCGTCCAGGTCCCAACCAAGCACCGTGAATGACAGGTTGGTGACATCGGGTCGGCGGCCACCTTCGTTGATGACCAGTGGCTGATCGCCCGAATTCAGCACTTGCACCAGACCGTTCTCAGTCGTCGTGCCACCGATGACGACATCCGGGAACGGTAGGTCGAAGTTGAAGTCAGGCGGCGTGCCCAGCGGCTGCACGAAGATGCACTGCGGCCCAACGATGCCGTTGCCGGTCAGAACCGCGCGGCAGGCTGCCGGGTTCCTGGCATTGGACTCAATCACGGCCACCGCGGTTTGCGGACCGAGCTCGCGCGCTTCGAATCGGAGCGTGACATTCGCACACTGACCAGGCGCAATCGGACCTGGCAGCGGGCCAACCACGGTGAACCGCGGATTGTCAATCCTGATCGCGGTAACGTTCAACGGACGGTCGCCATCGTTGCAGATGGTCAGCGTACGGTCAGCCGTGTTGCTGCCGCCCGTGATGCAATCGCGCGCCAGCACATCGCCGAAGTTGATGTTGGCTGTCGGCACGCGGCAGAGCGCGTCAACGAAGCATTCGCCACGCACGCCAATCTGGCCGCAGTTGACCGGGCCGCACACCGTGCTCGCCGTGATGCTGATGACACCGGTCTGAACACCGCTTGCGCCACCAGCGCAGGAGAACCGGATTGTCACGAGCAAGTCTTCGCCCGGAGCGACGGTCACCGGACCGACCGGCTGAACCACCGTGAAGGCCGGGTTGTTCGACGTGACCGCGCTGACTGTCAACGGCACATTGCCTGTGTTGCTGAGAATCACTGTCTGATCAGCCGCGCCTGGCGACAGCACTTCGCCAAAGTCAAGCGACCTGCCGCTCAACGCGCAACCACCTTCAGCGCAGAAGCCGGTCAGGCTAACTGATCCAAGCCCTGCGGCTGGGCCGCACTCACTGGTCGAATCAAACGTTAGTGTGCCTGTGACAGCGCCTCGCGTTGTGCAGCGGAACCGCACGGTCACAGTAACGCTTCCACCGACCGGCACAGGTGCTGGCAGCGTCGGGCTGACCACGGTGAACGCAGGATTGTTCGAGTTGATCGCTGTTAAGTTGAACGGCGTGTTGCCGGTGTTGGTCACCGTGAACGTCCGATCAGCGCTCTGGCCGACGCACACGGTGCCAAAGTCAATCGCGCGCGGCGCCACATCACCTGTCGTCTGCAAGCAGACGCCTGTGACGCTCACTGACGCGCAGACCACCGGACCGCATACCGTTGTGGTTGTGATGTTGATCGTGCCGCTTTGCGGGCCGGGCGCTGTACATCTGAAGCGCACCGTCACATCAGCGCTTTCACCTGCCGAGATCGTGATCGGCAGCGCCGGACCCACAATGACGAAGGCCGGGTTGGTCGAAGCCACGGCGGTGATCGTCAGATCGCGGCTGCCCGTGTTTCTAATCGTGAAGCTACGGTCGGCGCTCTGACCCACGCAGACATTGCCGAAGCTCAACGTGCTGGGCGCCACGGCGCAGGTGATGGCAACGCAGAAGCCCCTCAGGGTGACTGTTCCCAGACTCACAGGCCCGCAGGCGCTCGTGGTCTGGAAGCTCACCACGCCGCCTTGTGCGCCGCCCGTCGCGCAGGAGAAGCGCACGGTCACAGCCACGTTGCCACCCACCGGCACGTTAACCGGCAGCGCCGGACTGACTACGGCAAACGGACCTGTGACATTGATGGCGTTGATGGTGAATGGCGTGTTACCAAGGTTGCTCACCACAAACGTGCGATCCGCGCTCTGACCCACGCAGACATCGCCATAATCAAGGGTACGCGGAGCCACGTCACCGGCCACTTGCAAGCACGTGCCAGTCAAGCTGACGGAGCCGAGGCTGACTGAGGTGCAGACGCTAGTTGCATCGAACGCCAGCGTGCCCGTCTGCATGCCGGGGCTTGTGCAGGTCAACCGCACGGTCACGGTCGCGCTGCCGCCGACGGCAATGGTGATCGGCAATGCCGGGCTGACAATCGTGAACGCCGGATTGTTCGACACAATCGCGTTGACCCTGAACGGCGTGTTGCCAGTATTGCTAATGACGAACGTCCGCTCTGCGCTCTGACCCACGCACACAGCGCCGAAATCAATCGCTCGCGGAGTGATATCGCCTGTGGCCTGGATGCACGTGCCGGTCAATGCGACCGTGCCAAGCGCCACAGGACCGCATGCACTGCTGGTCGTGAAGCTGACCGTCGCATTCTGCACGCCGGCAGACGTGCAAGTCAATCGCACAGTGAAGTCTTGCGAGCCACCCGCCGGGATGGTCACCGGCAGCGCCGGACTCACCAACGAGTACGCGCCACCGATGCTGACAGCGGTAATGGTGAACGAACCATTGCCCGTGTTGGTTACCGTGAACGATCGGTCAGCGCTCGAGCCGACGCACACTTCGCCAAACGCGATGGTGCGCGGACTGACGTCACCGGTGATACTGATGCACGTTCCGCTCAGACTCACCGTGCCAAGCGCCACGGGACCACATGCGCTGGTTGCGCTGAAGCTCACCGTGCCGGACTGCGCACCGGCTGAGGTGCAATTCAGTCGAACGGTGATGGTCACGCTGCCGCCGACGGCGACATTGACCGGCAGCGCCGGACTCACCACGGCAAACGGACCGGTCACGCTCACTGAATTGATCGTGAATGGCGTCGTGCCCGTGTTGCTCACCACGAACGTGCGATCCGCGCTCTGGCCGACGCACACCGCGCCGAAGTCGAGCGCCCGCGGATTCACATCACCGGTAGCCACAACGCAGTTGCCCGTGAGACTGACCGGACTGAGCGCAACAGCGCCGCACGCGCTGGAAGCATCGAACGCGAGCGTCCCCGCTTGCACGCCGGGGCTTGTGCATCTGAGCCGCACGGTGACGGTCACGCTGCCACCCACCGGCACGGTCGCCGGCAACGTTGGGCTCACGATGCTGTACGATGGGTTATTGGAAGTAATCGAGTTGATGGTGAAGGCCAGATTGCCCGTGTTGGTCACGGTGAATGTACGATCGGCGCTTTGACCCACACACACATCGCCGAAGTTCAGCGTGGTCGGACTCACTGCGCCGCTGGCCACCTGGCACGTACCACTGACGCTGACCGGAGCAACAGCCACAGGACCGCACGGACCGGTCGCGCTGGTCGAGATTGTGCCGGTTTGCGCGCCCGCGGTAGTGCACGTGAACCGCACGGTCACCACTAGTCCAGTCGCGCCTTCGGGCACATCTGCCGGCAACGCCGGACTTACAATTGTGAACGCCGGGTTATTCGACGTGATGCTCGTGACCCTGAATGGCCGATTGCCAACACTGCGAATCGCGAACGTGCGGTCAGCGCTCTGTCCCACGCACACAGTGCCGAAGTCCAGACTGGTCGGAACGACCTCGCTGGCTGAGTTGATACAAACGGCCTTGGCTCTCACAGTGCCCACATCAACAGGCCCGCAGATACTGGAGACACCCAGCGAAATCGTCGCATCAATCACGCCCGGACTGGTGCAGGTGAGCCGTATGGTCACAGTCACGCTGCCGCCTGCCGGCACATTGATGGGCAGCGCCGGACCCACCACCGAAATTGCCGGGCTGTTGGATGTGATGGTGTTAATCGTGAATGGACGGTTACCTGTGTTATTGACCACGAACGTCCGGTCGGCCGTCTGACCCACGCAGACATCACCAATGTTAATCAGCGCCGGGTCCACATTACCGCTGACCGTCACACAGAAGCCAGTCAGGCTCACTGATGCCACAGACACAGGCCCGCACACACTGGAGGCCGACAGCGCCACTGTACCGCTTTGGGCGCCAGGCGACGTACATCTCATACGAACGGTGATCGTCGCGCTTGCGCCCGGCGCAATCGTCACCGGCAGCGCCGTGACAATTGTAAACGCACCACCAACAGTGCCACTGTCAATCGTGACCGGAGTATTGCCGGTATTGGTCACTGTGAAGGTCCGATCAGCGCTTTGACCCACGCAGACATCGCCAAAGTCGAGACTGGTCGGGGCCACTGTTACAGACGCTCGCAAGCATGTGCCAGAGACACTGACTGTGCCCAGATCAAGCGGGCAGTTCGCTGCGTTGCTCGTGGTGAACCTGATCGTGCCCGATTGCGGGCCAGGCGCCGTGCAATTGAACGTAACTGTGAAATTCACCGCACGCCCCACCTCGACGGTAACCGGACCAGACGGTGTGACGGTGAATGCCGGATTATTCGATGTCACCGTGTTGATGGTGAAGTCGCGCGCGCCCGGATTCGGCACATTACGCACGCGGAATACGCGCGTCGCGCTCTGACCCACGCAGACATCACCAAAATCGAGACTGGTCGGCGCCACCGACGGCGTGATATTCACACAGAAGCCGCTGACAGCAACCGGCGCACACAGCGGCGTAGCCGTACAACTGCTGGCCGGGTCAGTCACAATGTTAATCACGCCGCTTTGCGGTCCGCCATCGGCGCAGTTGAATCGCACTCTGGCAGTCATGCTCTGACCAGGCGCCAGCGTTCGCGGCAGCGGGACACTGGTCGAGACAACGGTGAACGCCGGATTATTGGAAACCAGTTGGGTGACGGTGAATGAACCGTTCCCTGTACTGCGAATAGTAATCGTGCGTTCAGCATTCTGTCCGACGCACACATCGCCGAAGTCTATGGAGGCAGGACTCACTTCGCAGACTGGTCGGACGCACTCAACACGTGATGGTATCCTGGCGCGAATAATTTCATCCAGAATGACCTTGGTCTCAAATCGGCAGACGCCCGGCGCCGATGGACATGGACAGCACCAGGTGACGTTGAACACAAAGGTCCCACCCGTCAACGGATTGACGAACTGCACGGGCGGATCAATCATGAACGTCGCTGGGCTGCAATCGCGATCCACTTCCAATGTTAACGGCACAGGCAGATCAAACCCGCGAACCGCGCGCAGGATGACATCCTTCAGCGCGACGTTACCGCTGGGCGGGCACACAATGGGCGCGCCGGTTGGAATATCAATCGTGCCGTTGCCATCGCAATCAATCGGCCCTTTGGCGCGCGTGTTGGTCGCTTCGGCGATCCGACGCAGCGCCGCAGTGACCTGAGCTGGTGGCGTAGAACCGCCATCCACCGCAATACCGACCACTTTAATGCCGCGCTGATTCAATGCGGCCATCGTGTCGGCAAAGCTTGGCCCCGGATAGGGGCAGGTGCCCGGGTCGCCAGCTTCGTGGAAAGTAGCGTCGGTGATCAATACAATGATCTTCTCCACATCCACGTCGCGCATGAAATTGGCCTGCTGGTCCGGATCAATGTTGGCGCGACGTCGGCCGCACGGCTCAAATTGGCCAGCGCCCGTCGCTGCCTGGAATAATGCTGGCAATTGTGATTCGGGCAAGTCACCGCCGCCACGCGGTCTGACGTTTCTGAAAGCATTGATCAAGCGTGTCCGTGTGGATGTGTCCACAGGCGTCAGATCAATCTCACGACGATAGGCATAATCGAGTAATTCGCCGAATGGCTGAATTGGATAATCAATGAATGTGCCCAGACCGAGACGAATGTTGCCGCTCCGCAAGGCTAATAAATCATCAACGAATCGGTCGCTTGATTGGAGGAACTGAGTCAAATTATTGCTGAAGCTGTTGCTAGAATCTACCAGCAGATAAATATCGAGCGGACGGAACACCGTCGGGACAATCGTAATTCTGATTGGCACGGTCCGGCATTCACCTTCCGGAACCTGGATGTCGTATTCCAGCGGATCAATCGCCGTAATGGGACTGTCGGCGCTGGGCGAATCTTCTGGGCCAGTTAAGAGCAAGGAGAGGCCTTCTTGCTTCAGGACCACCACATCCATGCGATTGTCCTTATCCAGATAACCGGCCACGGCGTAGACGGGTTGGCCATCAATTGGGTTAACAACCTCGTTCATCGAGCCCTGACGAGCGCCATGATAGATAGCCACTTGCTCAGCGGCTGTGCGCACGGCGATCAGGTCAGCAACTCGGTCATTGTCAATATCGGCGACGGCCAGTCGGTTAGCCGCTGCGTTGAGCCGTTCACGCACGCCCCACTGACCGGCTTCATTGGCACTATATATAAGGACATGGCGCGTGGCGCTATCGAGCACGGCCACATCAGTTCGCGCATCGCCGTTAAAGTCACCGACGACGCTGTCGAGCAACTCGGTCTCCAGTGGCAGAGTCTTGGCTCGCTCAAACGGCGCTGAGCTATTGCCAAACAACACCGCCATCTGCTCCTGGCCAGCGACAAAAATATCCACGTATGAGTCTGCATCAAAGTAGCCGACCTCCAACCGTGAAACGGCTTCTTGGAAAGGCACGGCCAGTTGGTTGGGCGAGAGTTCCAGTGTGCGCCCCTGACCAAGATCGCTCCAGATGAGCAACTGCGTTCCGCCTTGGTTACTGACGGCAGTCACCACTTCGACGCCCACGTCGCCCATGAAATCCTTCACCACCACTTGGCTCGGTATGCCACTTAGAACGACGCGCTGAGCTTGTGGCAATCCGCCTTTGCCATCACCCACTAAAATGAGCAATGAAGGAGATTGAGCATCGGCTATGACAATATCAACATGGCCATCCCCAGTCACGTCACCAGCCGCTAACGCGCTGGGCCGGGCCTCCAGGCTAAACGACGTCGGAGCGCCAAATGTGCCTCTTGCTTGGCCGGCACGAACACTGAGCACGCTGTTGGCATGAGCTACAATCAGCTCCGAGCGACCATCTGCATTGAGGTCGGCTAGCACAGCGGCTACCGGTTCGCTAGTCAGCGCTCCCGTCGGTGTTGCCACGTCAACAGTTCTTTTTATGGTTTGTTGTTGTGGAAGCGATTTCGCCTCTGGTGAACCGGTCCAGACACGGCTCAAAGCCAAACCGGTACGATGAAAGAGGCGATGCACCCAGTCAGCACGTACCACCTGCAACCCGGCCAAACTGAGTGCGGCAATCATTGATACTACACCTAACAATGCATACTTACTGCGCAGACGTTTCATGACGCCCTCCTTACGTATTTTCCTGCTTTACGGCTGGTGCAACTGCTCAAACAATAAGACAGAGATAATGGGAAACACTCTGTTCCTTCTGCATACACATGGGAAGAGATACAACACGGCAATTCAGAGGCAACATCTGGATTGAAGCTGTGGCCTGACAGCTTCACAATTGATTTCCCCCTCAGCAAAATGAGGTCTACCTCCTTGTAGCTTTTTAGCGATACCCCCTAACCACGGAAGCCGCATTCTAACATAAGTGATTTTTTTTGTAAATCAATTTTTACGGCCACGTTAAAACTAAAGAACCGGTTAGACTGTCTTGCAAATAATCAGTGTACCTACCACGCATTGATCGCTACTTGGATTGATCAAATATGGTGCCGAAGGGGGGACTCGAACCCCCACGGGTTGCCCCACACGCCCCTCAAACGTGCGTGTCTACCAGTTCCACCACTTCGGCACTCTTTCTTGCCTCCTCAGTGGAGCCAGCAGCGAACATCAAGTGCTGGCCGTCACAGTTTCGCCATCCGCAATTACTGCTTGGGAGCGGATGATGCCGGCGGGGTAGATGGAGCCGGCGCCGACTCCGGCTTCGCAGTCTCAGGCGGAGCCGCTGGTTTCGATTCTGTCGGTGCCGTCTGCTGCGCGTCCGGAGTTGCTGCTGGCGATGGCGTTGTCGGCGGTGTAGCTGATGTCGGCGCTGATTGTTCAACAGGCACGGTGGCTCCACCCTGAATTACCGATTGTGGACCAAACACGCCTGGCAAGGAGAGGATCAAGGCCAATAAGATCATGATGCCTGCCGTCACCCAGGTCGTCCAGCCCAATACATTTTGCGCGCCGCGTGGCCCGAAGGCTGTCTGAGTAGCGCCGCCGCCGAACAGCGCCGCTGCGTCAGCTTTCCCCGGTTGAAGCAGCACCGCTGTGATTAACACGAGGCATGTCAAAACATAAACAATCAATATCGCATAAATCCACCACATGCTCTTTATGACTCCATGTAATGTACAATCTGGGCAAAACTGGAGGCCTCCAAACTGGCGCCGCCCACGAGCGCACCATCAATGTCAGGTTGTTGCATCAATGCCCTAATGTTATCCGGCTTCACGCTGCCTCCATACAGAATGCATACTTGCTCAGCCACCGTCTCACTGCCCTGTTCGCTCAAGCGTCGTCGAATGAATCTGTGCATAGCTTGTGCGATTTCCGGCGTGGCTGTTTTACCTGTTCCGATAGCCCAAACTGGCTCATAGGCCAGTATCATACGGGAGAGGTCATGGGCTGTCAACCCGCTCAACCCTTCACTGAGTTGTGTCTGTACGACGGTGTGCTCCTGACCCGCTTCGCGTTGTTGCAATGTTTCACCCACACAGAGAATCGGGCGTAGACCGGCATCAAGCGCAGCCCGAATTTTATCGCGAATTAGCCCGTTTGTATCGCCGTAATACTGTCGCCGCTCGGAGTGGCCGATGATCACGTACCGGCAACCGACATCACGAAGCATGATGGCGCTGATTTCACCCGTGCGCGCAGCGAATCCGGGTTGATCGCATACGTCCTGCGCAGCGACGCCGATGTTGGACCCTTCCAGCCGGTCGGCTACAGCCTTCAGCGCAGTGAACGGCGGCGCCACAGCGATGTCACAATGCTGAACTTGCGCAACCAGCGGCTTGAGCGCCAAGACCGTTTCAACAGCCTCATGCACCAGCTTGTACATTTTCCAATTGCCGACGATGATCGGTTTTCGCATCGGTGTGAACCTCCCTGCTGATGATTAAGGCGTCTTGGCGGGCTTGTGGGGATCGCTGAAGCGCGGATCGCGAATGAATTCCCAATCAGTCAGGCTATGGAGAAAACTGAGAACGTCAGCGCGTTCTTCCGGCGTCAGTTCAAAGCCCCGGACGAAGCCGCTCTTATAGGGATTCTCACTGCCTACGCCTGCATAAGGGCCGTCGTGAATCGTGCGTCCGCCGGCGGCATAGTGATCGAGCACTTCATCGAGCGTGGCAATACTGCCATCGTGCATGTAGGGCGCTGTGAGTGCAATGTTGCGGAGCGTTGGCGCTTTGAATCGGCCCATGTCTTGGGGTCGGCCCGTGAATTCATAGAGGCCAGTATTGTCGGGCGGATAGGCGCCTTGTCCGTCAATGTTATAGAGGCCGTTGTTGTGATACTCGATCTGACGAGAGAACAAGCCCGAATAATCCAACACGCTGCTGAAGTTCAAACCGTTGTGACAATGAAAACATTCAAGCCGTTCGCTGAAGAATAACGCTTCGCCGCGCTTGACCGATTCCGATACGGCCGATGGATCGCCGCCATAACGATAACGATCATAGGGGGAACGTCCCGAAATCAACGTGCGTTGAAACGCCGCTAGTGCTTTGGTGATGTTGCTTACAGTAAAGGGATCGGCATCGGCAGGAAAGGCGGCAGGAAAAAGCCGCTGGTAGCGGGCATCCGCGCGAAGTCGCGCGAGCACCTCAGCCTCGCGGCCTGCCAATCCCAACTCGATAGGATTTTCGTTGAACATGGGCACCAGCGCCTGCCGCTCCAGTGTGCGCAAGTTGGGATTGGCCCAGGTGAGCACGGGGCTATACGCGACGTTGACCAAGCTCATGCTGTTGCGCGGATGGCGTTGACCGGTGGCGCCGATGGCCACCGGTTGCCCATCGGTGAAGGCTAGCTCCTGCTGGTGACAAGAGGCGCACGAAAACGCGCCAGTGACCGACAGCCGTCGCTCATAAAACAGATGACGGCCCAGCTCAACTTTCTCTTGCGTCATCGGGTTATCAGCAGGAACGCGCGGCAGGGGAAATCCTGGAGGCAGGTTCCACTGATACGGTGTCCCACCTGACTGAGCCGCCGGATAAGCGCGGCCACCGGTGACGGTCACACTGAGACACGCAACAGCCAATAATACAAGAAGCGTCAATTTGAGTCTTGGACGGTTCATAACATCCTCACGAACGCGGCACCGGTTCAACGCGGAAGAGCGTTTGACCAGACGAGGCGACGCCGCGGAATGGCAATCCTAGATTATGAAAGATTCGCGCGCAATCCGTATCGTTAGGTGATGATTCGCACAAGGCGGCGCCCGATTGATTGACGTCCACATTAACACCGTCCAGCAACGCCTTCAAATCAGCCACGATTAGGTGACTGTCTGGATCGAAATCGAGCAGCGTAATTTCCGGCCGATTCGGATTGGCGCAGCGGGTGGGGACGGTCAATGCTGTATCATTGGGCGTGCAGTTGGTGCTGCCGAGATGCACAGCAGCGCCACGCGGCAAGCCGGTTGTGCGCATATCCAAGCGTAGGAATTTGTAACCAACATTCCACACCCAGAACATCGAGCTGATATTGAGCGGCGAAGGCTGCGTCAGTGGGTCTCGATGATTGCGCTCGAACGGCACGCCAACGGTGAACTGAATGCCGCGATAGTGGCCAGCCGGCACGTGTCCGGTCACGATGTCACGAAGCTCCGGCGTTCCATTCAGGCAAGGTCCTGCGCCGTTCTCGAAATCCAACAACGCTAGATGCTCCAGTTGCCACATCTCATCCTGATCTAACTGCACAGGCACAGCGTTGTTCATGCCATCAAGCAGGCGGATGTTATGCACGTAAAAACGGAAATCGCTCGGCGTAATTGTGGACCGGGTTATGCCGATATTCGAGTAACTTGCACCACAGGCAAAGGGTTCGTTGCCGACGACAACTCGAAACCGAATCGTCACGGGTCTGATTTCCTGTGACTGGCTGGAAATCGGCAGCAATGCCGCCGCTGAGGTGAGCACGAGCACCCATACGAGCAATCTGACTTGCATGTGCCACATAATACCTCCACACACTACAACTGTGACTTAAACTGCTCAACGCGGATGAGCGACGCCTGCGTGATAATCTCAAACGAAGCTGTCACGTCACCGTCTTCATTGAGCACTTCGATCTGTCCTTGGCCGCTGTATTTGGTGCCGGTAATGTCGAGCGTGATGATCTCGCGTATCTTCAGAATGCCTTGAAACCTGCCTTTCCCATTCGACAGCAGTTTGAAGTAAGTCAGCGCAAATTGGTTATAGGAAATAGGCGTCCATTCGCCGTGTGCCGGCGTCGCCGTCTGCGGCAAACCAGGCGGCATAATATCGGATTGGACTAAACTGCCCTCGTTGGTCATGGTTATCAACGCATAAAACAGAGGCGGTAGCTCCGTGCCCGGTGGGCCGCTGGTCGGCAAAATAGAGACAATCCAGGAACCATCTGGCAAACCGCCATGCGCCGGCCGGCTGCTGGAACGAGACCACACCACAGAGATGAAAGCGATCAGCAGGGCCGTCACAGTCATCCCCCAATGAAACCATTTCCTCTTCGTGTTCATAAGACTTCCTTGCCAACTACTGAACGACACAACGAGATGGCGGCGCCACTGATGCAGCGTAGGTCCCGTGTCGTATTGGCTGTTACTTCTCTGTCAATGCAGCGACGCCGGGCAACTGATCACCTGCCAGAAATTCCAGGGTCGCGCCGCCGCCAGTGGAAATATGACTCATCCGATGGGCTACACCAGCCTGATGCACAGCAGCGACAGAATCACCGCCGCCAATGATGCTGATAGCCGAACAATCAGCCACAGCATGGGCAATCGCCACGGTCCCACGATCAAAGGGCGGGCGCTCAAAAATGCCCATCGGCCCATTCCAGACAATCATGGCAGCCTGGGCGATGTGAGTTTTGTATCGCTCCACCGTCTGCGGGCCAATGTCCACGCCAGCCAATCCAGCAGGAATGCGATCGGTCACCACCTGTGGTTGACTGGACTGATCATTCAAATCAACGACTACGTGATCGCTGGGCAATTCCAATGCCACATGGAGAGCGGCTGCCTCGTCCATGAGTTGTTGGGTGAATGTCAGCTTGTCATCTTCGACCCGCGAAGCGCCAACATCCATACCTTTTTGCTTGAGAAATGTGTAGGCCATGGCTCCACCGATCAAAATCGCATCGGCTCGTTTGAGCAAATTCCTAATGACAGGGATCTTGTCGGAGACTTTCGCGCCGCCCAAGATGACGACGAATGGATGTGGCGGATTCAGCGTTTGAGTCAGATAGTCCAATTCTCTTTGCATGAGCAAGCCGGCAGCCGACTTGGCGACGAATCGGGTGATGCCCACCGTCGAGGCGTGGGCGCGGTGAGCTGTGCCGAACGCATCGTTGACGTAGATGTCAGCCAATGCGGCCAGTTGCCGGGAGAAAGCTTCGTCGTTGGCTTCTTCTTCTGGGTAGAATCGCAAGTTTTCCAGCAAGAGCACCTCGCCCGCCTTCAGCGAGTTGACCAACGCTTGGACATCCTCACCGATGCAATCAGGCACAAACCTCACCGTTTGACCGAGCAGCTCTGAAAGCGCGCGGGCGACCGGCTCCAGCGAATAGGCCATATTGCGTTGGCCTTTGGGTCGGCCTAGATGCGATGCCAGAATCAATCGCGCGCCCTCTGCCAGCGCATACCGGATGGTGGGCAAGGCTGCTTCGATCCGTGAGGCGTCCGTCACCTGGCCGTCTTTGATTGGCACGTTGAAATCAACGCGCATGAACACACGTTGATTGCGGAGATGGAGGTCCTTAATTGATAACTTAGCCATACGTGGTACTCCGTGGTGCACCGTGGTCAGATCAGTGGTCAGGTATAGTGGTCAGTGGGCAGCATGGAGGATCATTCCAATCTCATGCACCTGTTGGCTGTCCACTGCTGCTACAGGCCCTTAGCAGCAATGTACTTGATCAAATCGCGCACGCGACAACTATAGCCCCACTCATTGTCGTACCACGCCAGTACCTTGACCATATTCCCGCCGATCACTTTGGTGTACTCGGCATCCACGATAGACGAATGTGAATTGCGACGAAAATCGCTCGAGACAAGCGGCGCTTCTTCAAACGCCAGGATGCCGCGCAGCTCTTCATTGGCCGCGTTCTTGAGTGCGCGATTGACTTCTTCGGTGGTCGTCTCTTTTTCCAACTCGCAGACGACGTCCACCAGCGAGACGTTCGGCGTCGGGACGCGCACAGCGATACCGTCAAACTTGCCTTTCAATTCGGGCAGCACAAGGGCGACCGCTTTGGCTGCGCCCGTTGACGTAGGAATCATGGAGAGCGCCGCCGCGCGGGCGCGTCGCAGGTCTTTGTGCGGGAAGTCGAGGATCACTTGATCGTTGGTGTATGAGTGAATGGTCGTCATCTGGGCTTTGCGGATACCGAAATGTTGGTGCAGCACCTTGGCCACCGGCGCCAGGCAATTCGTTGTGCACGAAGCATTGGAGATGACGTGATGGATAGCCGGATCATAAGCGTGTTCATTGACGCCGAGCACAATGGTGATGTCTTCGTTCTTCGCCGGCGCGCTGATGATGACTTTCTTGACCGGACCGCGCAGATGAGCGGCGGCTTTTTCTTTATCAGTGAACCGACCTGTAGATTCAACGACAATCTCGGCGCCAACCTCTTCCCAGGGAATCTTGGCCGGGTCTTTTTCGGAAAAGACGCGGAACTCATCGCCGTTGACTTTGATGGTCGTATCGGTGGCGGAAATCTCGTGTTCCAGATTGCCTAGAATCGAATCGTACTTGAGCAAATGGGCCAGTGTTTTGGTATCGGTTAAATCATTGACGGCGACGAAATCGAAGTCGCTGTCGCCGAGCGCCGCGCGAAAGACATTGCGTCCAATGCGACCAAATCCGTTAATGCCGACCTTTATTGCCATTGGATGAGTCCTCCTTGTCGAGAATATTTGGGAGCGGGCATTATACTCACACTAGGTCTTGAATGTCTACCAAACCGACCACACGACCAAGCTCGTTCAACACCGGTAACGCGTTGACGTGCCGCTCAGCCATCAGCGCCGTGGCGTCGCGCACGAGCGTGCCGCAACTGACCCAGAGCCCGCCCCGCGTCATCACCTGTTGAACGGGTCGCTCGCCGATGAACGGGTCTTTGGCCCAACACCGACGGAAGTCGCCGTCGGTAAACACGCCCAACAATCGTCCCTCAGCATCCACGACGCAAGCCAGTCCACCGCGCGCGCGACTGAGCTGTGCCACGACCTCCCGCACCGGTGTAGAGGGCTCCACACAAGGACATCGTTCACCCGTGCGCATGACATCCTCAACGCGACTCAGTTGACGACCCAACGAGCCGGCCGGATGGAGTCGTCCGAAATCTTCTTCGGTAAAGCCTCGCGCTTTCAACACGGTCAGCGCCAGCGCATCGCCCATTGCCAACAGCGCCGTTGTCGAACTGGATGGCGCCAGCCGCAATGGACACGCTTCTTCGACAACGCCGATGTCCAACACAACATCACTGGCTCTGGCCAGATTGGAATCACGGCGCCCAGTGATAGCAATGCGGATGACTTCTCGTTGCCGAAGATGAGGAACCAGCCGGATCAACTCTTCTGTCTCACCAGTGTTGGAAAAGAGCAAGGCAACATCGCCTGGCGAAACCATGCCCAGGTCACCGTGCATCGCTTCAGCCGGATGAAGAAAGATGCTGGGCGTTCCCGTTGAAGCAAACGTCGCGGCGATTTTCTGCGCAATCAGCCCTGCTTTTCCCATGCCCGATGTGACGATGCGTCCCCGGCAGGCCAGAATCCGTTCAACGGCGACGTTGAATGAATGGTCGAGCCGTTGGGCCAGTTGTGTCAGGGCCTGCGCCTCCAGTTGAATGACCTGGCGTCCCCACGAGAGCACGTCAGCCTCGTTTTGTGATTTGATAGGAATTTGCATTTGCGATCTCAC
The DNA here is from genome assembly GCA_025054955.1 of Blastocatellia bacterium. Lineage (NCBI taxonomy): Bacteria > Pseudomonadati > Acidobacteriota > Blastocatellia > Blastocatellia bacterium. The sequence continues at coordinate 15,029 of JANWZE010000137.1, forward strand.
TTCAGCCGTCACCTGCGTCATGGGCTGCCATGTTAGCATTTTGGCGCGCGCATCGTCAAAGATGGGAAAACCGGTTACAATGCCAGACCGCACGGATATTGACGGATATTGCTTGGAGGAGTATGACTCAGATGGAGCGAATTGCGATTATCGGTGGCACCGGCGATCAGGGATTTGGTTTAGCCTTGCGGTGGGCGCGCGCCGGCTATCCCATTATCATTGGCTCGCGCGACCATGGGCGGGCGCAAGCGGCGGCTCAGCAGGTGACATCCATACTCGGACCGGAAGTCTGCGTCGAAGGCATGATGAACGCTGAAGCTGTGAAAGCGACGTCGTTGATCGTGCTGACTGTGCCGTTTGCCGCGCAGCTTGGGATTCTGAAAAGCATCAAGGAGAGCTTCAAACCCGGTGATGTGCTCATTGATGTGACCGTGCCGTTGGAAGCGGCTGTTGGTGGCCGCGCCACTCGTTTGCTTGGCGTGTGGGCTGGTTCGGCAGCCGAGCAGGCAGCTCAAGCCGTTCCCCAGGGCGTTGATGTCGTTTCGGCCTTCCATCATGTCGCTGCTCAGACGTTGCAGGCATTAGACCGGCCGATTGAGTGCGACGTGATCGTTTGCGGCAACAGCGCGGCGGCCAAGGAGCGGGTCCGCCCACTGGTCGAAGTGATCAAAGAGTGTCGCTATGTGGACGGCGGGCGGCTGGAGAACTCACGCATCGTCGAAGCGATCACGGCCCTGTTGGTGGGCATGAACATTCGCTACAAAACGCATCATGCAGGCATCCGTGTGACAGGCCTCTGATACCAGGCCGAGTGAAGATCGCACATTCCCTGCTCAGTCAGTTCAAGTTCGCCATGCTTTTTGGCTCGATGAACGTGGTCTTGTGATCCGCAGTTGGTATGAGCGTCACGCCGCTGCCTCACGTAATGCTCACGTTGCTCAACACTGCGCTCATTGCCGAACGCTGTGATCGCCCGTATAATGAAGGTCTGATGTAACCAAATTCTTAGGAACCGGGCGTCGAAGCCGCGCGTGCACGCGATGGCGCGGCATGCTGCCATAATCAGGGATGAGTGAAACCAAGATGATGACGCGACGACACATTCTGCTGCTCATGCTCATAGTGGTTGTCGGCTCATGGCCGACTGCGGTTGGTTCCGGCCAACATGGTGATGATCCGGGTCAAACAGAAATCGCCAGCATCAGCGCGCCAGAACTGCTCAATGGGCCAGACGCTCTGGAACCGACGCTGGCCATCGTCGGAGGCTGGCTCATTGATGGAACGGGGCGTATTCCCTATGCGGACGCGGTGGTGCTGATTGCCGGTGACAAAATCGTTGCCGTCGGACCACGCGCGCGCCTGAGCATTCCCCCACAGGTTGAGATCATTGATGCGCGTGGCAAAACGATTTTGCCGGGCATCATTGACGCACACAATCATCTGGAAGGCATCGGACTGGGAGATGATGACCGTGAACTGGTCAATACGCCAGAGAAACTCAAGCAAGCGATCCTGCAAAATGCTCAGTTGGATTTACAGTCAGGCGTGACCACCATCCGCGATATGGGATCGAGTAATCTGGTGCTGCAAATGCGCCAGCAGATTGAAGCGGTTGGTCCACGCTTATTTGCTGCCGGCCAACAACTGATCAAAAAGAGCAGTGATGCGCCAGCGTTAGCCAATTGCGTGGAGTTTGACGGCGTTCGGGAGGCCCGAAGCCGCACGCGCGAGTTGATCGCCAAAGGCGTGGACCTGATCAAAGTTCGGCTGGTAGCCCAGCGTCCGTTGCCAACGCTCGAAGAATTGAAAGCGATCATTAGAACGGCGCGCGAGGCCAACCTGAAAGTGGCTGTTCACACGGATGTGCCGCACGAGCAGGCCGTGCGACTCGCCATTGACGCAGGAGCCGATTCATTGGAGCACAGCGCCGTGCTGCGCGCTAACAATGATCTGCTGCTGCGGCAGATGGCGCGCCAAAACATGATCCTTGTGCCAACCCTGTTCCAACTTCAAGCGCAGCAGCTTGACCCGTTGATGCGCAGCGATGACGAGCTGATCGAGTCGCCGTTGGCGGAACTGTTGCCCGCTGAGTGGTTGTCGGCGCTCAAACAGCGCGCTGCCGTGTGGCGCAAGAATATGGAAGATTGGCGCACAATCAGGCAGTATGACCCGCAGCGGGCATTACGCGACGCATTCAATGCCGTGGTGCGCGCTCACTCCATTGGCGTGAAGATGGCATTGGGTCCTGATACTGGCTCTGATTTGGTGCCACACGGGCGCATCTATCGTGACATTGAGTTTTACATCAGCGCAGGATTGCCGGTCATGGATGTCATTCAAATGTATACCAAGAACGGCGCGGAGGTGTTAGGGAAAGAGAAAATCCTAGGAACCATTGAACCGGGAAAACTGGCTGACATTATCCTGCTCGATAGCGATGCAACCAGCCTGCACAGTGATCCGGCGTTTGATCGTCGCGCGTTTCGTCGCGTCAGCGTCGTCATCAAAAATGGAAAAGTGGTCAAAAATCTCAGCGCCTCCACCACTGAGCTTGGCACACGCTAGGGAGCGGACGCGATGAAACATAAGGTTACGCTCATCCCCGGCGAAGGCATCGGGCCGGAAGTGGCGGCGGCGATGGTCAGGGTGGTCGAAGCCACCGGCGTGCAGATCGAATGGGAGGAATTCATCGCCGGCGTCGAAGCGGCCAATCGGTTCGGCGACCCGCTGCCCAGTCACATTGTTCAATCCATCAAACTCAATCGCGTGGCTATCAAAGGGCCGGTCACAACGCCTGTGGCCGGCGGCTACACCAGCGTGAATGTGCGGCTGCGCAAAGAGCTTGACCTCTATGCCAGCGTTCGTCCCATTCGTAACCTGCCGGGCGTCCAGACGAAGTTTGAAAACGTAGACCTCATCGTCATTCGTGAAAACACCGAGGACCTTTATTCCGGCTTGGAGCACATCGTCGTGCCGGGCGTGGTCGAATCGTTGAAAATCATCACCGAAAAGGCTTCCACGCGCATCGCCCGTTATGCCTTCGAGTTGGCTCGGCGTGAAGGGCGCAAGAAAGTCACCGCTGTTCACAAAGCCAACATCATGAAACTCTCCGACGGCCTCTTCCTCGATTGTTTTCATCGCGTCTCGCGTGAATTTCCTGACATTGACGCCGATGACAAGATCGTTGATAACGCCTGCATGCAACTGGTGATGAATCCCCAACAGTTTGATGTGCTGCTGCTGGAGAATCTTTATGGCGACATCATCTCGGACTTGGCGGCGGGACTGGTTGGCGGTCTTGGCGTGACGCCTGGGGCCAACATCGGCACAGACGTGGCTGTGTTTGAAGCCGTACACGGCACGGCGCCGGATATTGCCGGCAAGAACCTAGCCAATCCCACGGCGCTCATTCTCTCAGCCATTATGATGCTCCAGCACCTGAATGAACGCGAGGCGGCTGACCGCATCCGACAAGCGCTCGAACGGGTGCTCTCGCGCGGCGAGGTCCGCACACGCGATCTCGGCGGTCACGCCACAACCACCGAATACACCAACGCAATCATCAACGAACTGTGATGACAGAGCCGGCCTACACCGCAGAGCACGCGCAGCTCTATCCGTCCGAATACTTGCGAGGCATTGAGCTGTTTAACGCCGGTCACTACTACGAATGCCATGAGGTGCTGGAAGACATCTGGGTAACCGCCTGCGGTCAGGAGAAACTCTTTTATCAAGGACTGATCATGGCAGCCGTCGCCTTGTATGATTACGAAGTTGAACGATTCGGCGCCGCCCGCACCATGCACCGCAAAGCCAAAGAGCGCCTGGCTCAACTGCCTGATCAATTCATGTCGTTGGACGTGAAAGCGTTCATTGAACAACTGGACGCGTTTTTCGCCTTCACCGTCGAAGAAGCCCGCGCTGGTCGGCATCGCCCGCCCCGGCAGCCGAGGATTCAGTTATGCCAGCTTTAGAAAAAAAGCGCCGGCTGGCCAATCACTGGCTCATACCTGCGCTGGGAGTCTGTCTGCTGGTAGGATGGCTGCCGCGCTTGCCTGCTATCTCCCGGACGATGCAAACAACGTTCACCGATGTTACAGCCGAAACTGGCCTGGCCGACAACGGGAACGTCGAAGGCGCTGCCTGGGGTGACTTCGATCATGACGGCGATCTTGACCTGTTCACCTGCCATCACCTGACCGTCCCGCCGGCAGGCGACAGCGTGCTCTATCAAAACAATGGCAATGGCAGATTCAACTTGCTGTTTCGCATGCAGAGCCTGATGGGGCGCGCGGCGCAACGCAATAATTCAACGGGCAAAAACGACGATCATTCGCCGGCGTGGGGCGATTTTGATAACGACGGCGATCTGGACCTCTACATCTCTCGCGGCAACGGTCAGCCGGATAGCCTTCTGCGTAACGATGGGCCACGCGGATTCATTGATGTTGCCGAAACGGCTGGTGTCGCCGATCCGGGCGGGCGTGGTCGAACGGCGACATGGGTAGACGTAGACAATGACGGCTTTCTCGACTTGTTTATCACCAACCATGCAACATCGAATCGGCTTTACCGCAATCGTGGCGACGGTACGTTTGTTGACATGACCGCGCATGCTGGACTCAGCGGGTCACGCTCGGACCGAAAAGCGACTGTGTGGGCTGATTACAATCAAGATGGCTGGATGGATGTATTCATCACCGAAACGCGCGACCCACGTGATAGGAATTTTGATCCGCCGCTCAACCGCCTGTATCGCAATGAGGGTGGTTTCACGTTCACCGATGTCACCGCAGCGGTAAAGCTGCCTCTGACCGGTTATAGTCAGGGCGCCGCCTGGGGCGATTATGACAATGATGGCGATCTTGATCTGTTTGTCGTCAATGAACAATCCCCGCATTCACTCTACGAAAACAATGGCGATGGCACATTCACCGACGTCGCCCTCCGCGCCGGCGTCGCTGAGCAGCGAGCCGCGCGCGCCGCTCTCTGGGGCGATTATGATAACGACGGCGACCTGGATCTCTACCTCAGCTTGTCTTCACACGCTCCACGGCTCTACCGCAACAATGGCGATGGCACATTCACTGATGTTGCAGCGTTGGCCGGGCTGTCAATGGAAAACTCCAGCATACAATGGGGCGCCGCCTGGGGCGATTACAACAATGACGGTTTCCTCGACCTGTTCCTGACCGATCAGCGCATCAGCGGTGGCCGCTACAGTCATCTGCTCTACCGCAACAACGGAAACCAGAACCACTGGCTGACGCTCAAACTGGTTGGCACGCGCAGCAACCGCGATGGCGTCGGCGCGACCGTCACACTGATGGCCGGCGGCCTGACGCAATTCCGCGAACAAAATGGCGGCTCGCACCTACTCTCGCAAAACAGCTCGATCATTCATTTCGGACTTGGTTCAACACACACAGTTGATTGGCTGATCATCCGCTGGCCGAGTGGACTCAGGCAACACCTGAGGGCAGTAGCTGCCGACCAAATACTGACGATCACAGAACCAGCCAATTAGTCCGAACGAGCGCAGGTCTACTCACCTGCTACGTGGCGGTTCGACCTTCAATCACCGAACCGGTCAACTAGAACGATTTTCAGTTTGCGTTTAGCTGGGGCCCCACATCTTGCAGACTAATGCATGCTGGAACCGTGCGTTCCCAGGGTAAACTCATTCGCAAACCGCTCTAAGCTTGTGGAGTTTGGATAGAACGCGGATGCGGCGGCTGCGGCGGATTTTCGCCGATTGATCCGCGTTGATCAGCCCAATCCGTGTCATCCGTGTTCCATGAATGGCATTCACTCAGTGGAGTTGGATAGAACGCGGATGCGGCGGCTGCGGCGGATTTTCGCCGATTGATCCGCGTTGATCAGCCCAATCCGTGTCATCCGTGTTCCATCAGCTTGCGATTTTCAATTGCATTTAGCCTGGTTGCCCCGCATCTTGTTGCGAGCCGATGCACGCTGCAAGCGCGCCCTAGGGTAAACTCATTCACAAATCGCTCATGAGGGAAAGACCACGTTCTTCATATCTTCATCAAGTGCCTCCGACTCAATTCACGCGTGAGCGATTTGTCACTTCAAGGGCACATAAAACGCCCCATCTTCTCGTCTTTGCAGTAGGCATGCCCGATCAATGCTGATGAGAGTTTTGACTTGAGCCATTCTACCTCTCTTTTCCGGCCTCAGTAGTCACACCATCTGTTGTGATCTCCCCAAACTCCTACCTGACACCCATCACAGGCGTTTGCGGTAATGATAAAACGCCGTGACGCCTAACTGACGCACGCCCGGCGTCCTCTCCAGGACTGGCTCGACGAGACGATTGAGCACAAAGAGCTGGTCAGGCACAAACGAGAAGAGAAAAATCCTCACCGTCTCAGCGACGCGCTCGAACCCACGCGCCTGAAGTGCCCGCGCCATCTCGCGTCTGCCGATGAACCGCTCATACGGATCGCCAGGGGTTTTGTACCGCGCGAAGACCCTATCCAGCCCGCGCATCCGAACCCACGCACGTTTGAGCCAACTGTGAAACCCCGCGCGTGTCGGCGTGGAAAGAACAAGATGACCACCGGGCCGCAGCACGCGATGGGCTTCTTGTAAGAACTCAGGCCAGTTTGGCAAATGCTCCACCATCTCAAGCGATGTGACGACATCGAACGAGCTTGCCGGAAACGGAAGCGTGCAGGCCTCAGCTTGAAGGAATCGCGTTGGTGCGTCATTGGCGCTGGCCAGGTGCTCACCGAAGCTGACGAACTCCCACCCAATGTCAATGGCGACGACACGCGCCCGCTTACTAAAATGGTGCTGAAGATAGATCGCCGACTCGCCCGGCCCGCAACCGACATCGAGTACGTCGCGCGCCGTCACGTCCCTCAGTAGCTCCAACACGGTCTCAATTCGCCGACGTCGAATGTGGCGAATCGCCGCGCGGCGAAATCCGAACTCGTCAGTAAAATAGTAGCGGTAGGCGAGATTCTCTTTGACTTCCTCAGGCGGAGGTAACCGTAATTCGGACAGGACGGCGAGCGGGATCGAGCCTCCTGTGCCCTGGGCAGGCTTGCTACCGCTTGCGCTCTTGATCTGGTCTGCCAAGTTGACCTCACTATCAGACGACAGTTTCCATCGCCGCATCCCATAAGACAGGACGTCCCAAGCGATGCGACAGATTGGCCATGTGCACGGCCACCGCGATGAGTTTTTCCACCCGGCTTTCCGTCAGCCACTTGAACCCCGGCTTTTCCCAGGACAACAGTGTACCGAAGTCAACGGTAACGCCAGTCAGCAGCCCTTCCGGCATCTGCGAGTCTTCAATTAGCGACAGGGAAAATGCTAACAACTCTTCCCCCCGGCGCTCCGCGTCTCTGATATTGTTGATCTCCGCATACCGAGTGACTGCTGAAACAAGTAATGGCTCGGCTTCCAACGACCATGCGTATACGTAGAAGTTTTTTCCTACATGGTATCTCGTGAGCCCGGTCACTTCTGTCACGCCGGTGCTCTCATCCTCTCTCGGATCACGCGCACGCACCCTGTCCAAAAAGAAAATCTGTGGCTCGTTCAGTGCGATCTTCGGATAGAGCCCATCAGGCCACGCCTCGCCTTGGTTGCTTGCTGCATGCATTCTATCAAAGCTCGAGGGAGGCACGTCTCTAGCCTCTTCGCCTCTTGCGCATCCTCCACCCTGTGGAAACACCAACGCTTCAACGATGGAGCCGGGCACGACCAACCCTTTTCCTTTCAGCACTGAGGCTATCCGAATCGTCATAATTCGGGAGTGGTCTGTGCGATACATAAGCGGCGAGCTTCTGACTTTAATCCCAGCCGCTTCCCGTGTGGCGACCACCTCACCGATGGCAACAACCGGCACATCAATGACCATAGAGTTCGCCGTGTCATGAACCCACCAGGCCCAATTTCTTAAACGGTACTCTCTCTCTCGGGCTGACAGATTCACGGTGAGTAACAGAATCACGCCAGTACAAAATGCACATCTGAGCTTGATATGACCCATACTGTTGTTCGTAATCATAGGGCACTCTTCTTCTTATTCGGTGCCAGCAGAGGTGATTGTCGCAGACGCTCCCACACCTGTCGGTCCGCCTCAGTCTTCGGTTCTGTAGCTAATATCGCCCTGAACCCATTCCGCACTTCTGCTACATTTAGGTCTTCCAGCAATTCAATGACGTGTAGACGCAGATCAAAACTTTCACGATCGTCCTGAACCATTCTTAGGAACGGCGCTAGCGAAATCGGTCTCCTCTTGTTCTCCTTTATATAGTCAAAAAAGCCGAGCAAAATTTGTGCTCGAACACCGCCGTCACGATCGGGATCGGTCACTATCTCGATTAATTCCCCGACTTCATTGTGCCTCAGCCAATTGATGACACTCTCCTTTTTGCCCGTTTTCGAGTTATGGCGATCAGCGGTGAAGAATAAAGCCGCATCAAACGCCAACGCAAATTGTGTGGATTTATCACGAACTATTCCAAAGCTAAACTTAAGTGCTCTTGATCTCGACGATAAGGGTCCCTGATATGGCTGATCTCAATGCACCGTTTAACAGCTCTTATCTCGGAGCCATCGGCGTTGATGGGTAGGGAAGCAGCATAGCCCCAAAGGCTCCTTTCTCCATAGTGTTCCTTTAATCCTGCCCACTCGACCCAGGTGTCATCATAGTTAATACTAAACAGGAAAAAAATCGTTGCCCTATTAAGGGGGACCTCTGGATACCTCTCCTTGCGCTCAAAGGGAAATCGCGGGAGTTCGCCTGTTTCGCGATATTTTTCGAAAAGTTGCCGGTTAGTTACACCGGGAGGGAGGTTCCCGTAATCAATGATAGATGGAATCACTATGGCCTCCAACTCAGTTCCAGGTGGTACCCAACTCGTGCCCTTCAGCGTTTCTTCAACACGGATGCGTAAGAATCGGATGCCACTGACACGTGAAGTATTCTGAGAATAAATCTGAACCCATTGCGCTGCACAAAAATCAACTGCCTGGCCAATTATGATAACCGGCATCGTGTTGCACAAATACAGCCCAACCCTGTTTGTTTTCCATTGATACCAATCTTGTTGTGCACCAAATTCCGGCGGCGTCAGGATTAGGCTCAGTGCTACAATGACAGACGTTCTTAGGTTCTTTTGTGTCATATCTCGATAGCCTCCTCCTCTCCTCTTAAAATAACCACTTTGATGGTCTGTGGCGAGCGTAAGCTCACGGGCGATTCCTGCAGAATCCCAGCTGCGTAATGATTTTGATCTGGTGTTATTCACGAGACCGCTTCTACTCACTTCTGGGAAATCTCAGGGGAAATATTCTGGTCTACAAGCGGAGACTACATCCCTGCTCTGCTCAGATGGATGGTCTTCAATTGCGTGAAAAATTCTTTGGCTGCCTGTCCCTGCTCACGGGAATAAGAACTGGACTCCTTCATCCCACCGAACGGAGCTTGCGGTTCGACTCCGGCCGTTTCCCCGTTCACCCGAACCAAGCCGGCTTCGACACGCTCGGCAAACTCCAGGGCTGCATTCAGGTCCTTGGTGAACAGGGCTGCGCTCAAGCCGTACCGAACCGAGTTGGCTACAGCCAAAGCTTCCTCAAATGTCTGCACTGAGATGAGGGAAAGTACAGGACCAAAGATCTCCTCTTGAGCGATCTGCATCTCCGGTCGTACATCCACAAAGACGGTCGGCTCAACGTAGTATCCATGCCGATAGCGTTCTCCCTGGGGAATCCGGCCACCTAGCGCCAACTTCGCTCCCTCTTTTTTCCCTAGCTCCACATAGCCCAAGACCTTCTCCCGCTGCGCTTCTGAAATCAACGGCCCTATGTCAGTAGATGGATCTGTCCCTGGGCCAATCACCAACCGCGCGCACCGATCAAGAATGCGCTCGCGGAGTTCGTCGTAAACGGATTCCATCACGATCGCCCGACTGGTGGAGGTACAGCGTTCTCCGGCTCCCCGCATCGCGCCGCTGACAATCAGTTCAGTGGCCTGGGCCAGGTCAGCATCGTCCAGAACAATGGCGGGGTTTTTCCCACCCATTTCGAGTTGATACTTGACGTTCCGGTCCAGAGCAAGCCGGGCAATCATCTTTCCGGTGCTGACCGAGCCCGTGAAGGTAATGGCGTTGATCCCACCGTGCTCAACCAGAGCTTGCCCGGCCACCGATCCCAGGCCCTGAACTAGGTTCAAGACCCCCGCCGGAACGCCCGCCTGGGCCAAGAGCTCTACAATCAACGCCGCCGTCAACGGTGACAATTCTGAGGGTTTAAACACCACTGTGTTTCCATAGATGAGGGCAGGAGCAATCTTCCAGCACGGAATCGCCACCGGGAAATTCCACGGCGTGATGACCGCGACGACTCCCAAGGGAACGCGCGTCGTATACATGAGCGATCGTGCATTCGCCGATGGAATCACTTCACCTATATCCAACAGTCCTGCTCCGGCATAGTAACGCAGGATTAACACTCCGCGCGCGACTTCGGCCCGCGACTCAGCAAGCGCCTTCCCCTCTTCGCGGGTCAGCGCTCTGGCAACCTCCTCCAGGCGTGACTCCAGCAGGTTGGCAGCTCTGCTTAGTATGGCTGCGCGCTCGATCGAGGAAAGCGAACGCCACGCTGGGAAGGCCTGGCGAGCGGTGTTGACAGCTTCGTCCACGTCCTCTCTATCGGAGCTGGGAAACTCGCCGATAAGATCGCCCGTGTCCGCCGGATTGACGTTTTGAAATCGAGATCGAGAGTGGGATGGCTTCCAGGTCCCACCGATGAAGTTCTCCTTTAAATATTCGCGTTCCATCGAATCCCTCCACCAAACATTGCTCGGAATGCCTTTAGAGTAGCGGAAAAAGATGGTCTACGGCTGGGAGTGCAGGCCCTTAACCAGTCTATGTCGGTACCAAACTGGCCTTTGTCAGCAATCACTCCCAGGGACGCTAAACACATACGCTACATGTTTCATCCCTCTATCTTCATCCCGGCTGTCAACCCCCCATCAATGACAAAAATGGCACCCGTGACGAAATCAGACTCGGGCGAAGCGAGATAAAGAGCGCAGTAGGCGACATCGTCGGGGCGACCAAGCCGTTTCAGTGGCAATGCCTGTTGGAGCCGCTCCCGCAACTTTGGCCGCTCTTCAAAGGCCGTCCTGGTTGTTTCCGTCTCGATTGTCCCCGGACAGATCACATTGGCGCGAATCCCCTGACCACCGTATTGCACAGCCATTAACCGCGTCAATGCGATAACGCCACCTTTAGCAGCCGTGTAAGCTGCCAGATGCACGCCAAAGAGGGCGTTGACCGAAGCGATATTCACGATTGATCCCCATCCACCTGCCGCCATAGGAGGAATGGCGTATTTCGAGCAAAGATAGACGCTGCGAAGACAGGCATCGAGCGTGTCGTCCCAAATCGCCTCACTAACCTCCAGGAGAACACCATCTCCTGCCCAGCGCGCTGCATTATTGACTAAAATATCCAGTCTTCCGTACCGGGAAACAGTGGTCCGAACAAGAGCTTCGACCTCATCAGCCTGGCTCACATCACAGCGGACGAACGATGCCTCGCCGCCTGCTGATCTAATACGGGTAGCGACTTCCTCTCCCAACTCAGCACGAATATCGCAGAGGGCAACCCTCGCTCCTTCTCCAGCAAAAAGTTCGGCGATGGCGCGACCAATGCCAGCGGCGGCTCCGGTCACAATCGCGACTTTATCCTTCAGTCTCATGTTGGGCATCTCCGTCTCTTTCAGAGCACCGATGGCGGAGGCACTTTTAGCCCTCAATTCCGAGAATCGTCAATGCATCACGTTGAACGATCCCTTGCAGGGCTTCCTCCGGCACTCTCGGTAAACTAGTCCCTTCGACAAGACGATTTATCGAAAGCAATCCATCAATTGTCTCCTGTGGCGTGGCAAAAGGAAAATCGGATCCAAACAGCAGTTTGTCGAGGACACAATATTCGTTAGCCAAAACGAGCGCATTGTAAAACTGCCAAGGGCGATAGCAGAGCGCTGAGATGTCGGCGAAGATGTTCGGCTGCTTCCGGATGAGCACCGTCGTTTCCTCGATCCATGGATGTCCCAAATGAGCGATGACGATCTTCAAATCTGGATACTCAAGGGCTACATCTTCGAGCAGCACGGGAGAGGCAATCTTTAAGGGGGCGACGCGCAAGAAGGTTGTCCCTTGATGAATCATGAGGGGCAGGTGCTTCCTCTGGCAGTATTCGTAGATTGGCTGCATCCGCTTATCCATCGGGTGGACGTTCTGATAAATCGGCCCCAGCTTCACCCCACGCAGGTTCAGCTCTTCCACGCTGTGTTGTAGGATATCAAGATACCCTGGTTCGCTGGGGTCAACTGAAGCAAAGCCAATAAGCTTTTCTGGATGTTCCCGCACATAGGCCGCAACGAACTCGTTTGGAACTAGGATGCCCGAATGTTTGGCCCTCAAGCCAAAGACGATAGCTTTATCCACAGGTCCCATCGCGGTCCAGTGATCTTCGGGCCTGATGTCAAAATTCACGGGCGAGGTTTTCGCCCTCGAAGAATCGGCTATGAACTCATCCGACAGGTGCTCACGTAACCACACGTGGCTGTGGCAATCAACAATCATGGTGCGCCTCCTCTAAGAGTAACCATTCTCATCCTTGGTGGCGTGCGCGGAGCACATAGGCGATTCCCAAGGAAATAAGCGACAGATGAACTGATCATCTGAATGGCTCATCAGTGAATCAGTTGATCTGCCCAGACTCCCCATCGTTCATCATGGTCGCAAGCATAAACTCCGCATTATTCGCCACAGATTCTTTCTAAAAGGTCCACGCGTTCAATAAAATACCTCAACCTTCAACCGATCTCCAGTACCTGGTAGAAAGACCTCATCCTGACTGAATTTTGTCCACTCTCGTCCATTGACCTCCACGCGCCGGATCGCTGTGCGGCCAGGATGTGGAAGGCGAATGACGATCTCGGCTGCCGCAGATCTTTGCGGGGGGATGACCTCGACAGCGATATGATCTCGTTCGACCTGCGAATGGATCGAAAAGCTTACACTACCAAAATAGGTAGGGGCATCCCTCACCTCAATGCGCTTGCCCTCATCAAGCCATCGCCGCGGGATCAACGGAGCCAGTATCAACCGGCCCGTTGGCTTTTGGTCCTGATCTCTCTCTTCGGAGATAAGCATCTTACGAAGCAGTTGCAGCACTATCCCTGCTCCCGCCGAAAGAGGCTCAGAAGCAGTGGTAGCTGCATCGGCATGCAAATAGGAACCGCCGTATATCCCCCAGCGCCATTGCTTATCCAGATAGGTGTTCTCTAGAAACAGATTACTCACCCTCAGGGGGAAGACCCCGGCAACCTCCGGCGAGGAGAAAGTGTCTCTGGACATCCCATGGGCCAGCATCCCATAAAACGCCGCCAGAAATTTCTCTCGCTGCTGCGCTTCCAGCAATGTCAAAGCGTAGCCAAATCCATAGATGTGATCTAGGCCGCGATAAAACCGCGCCAGCCCGTTCATCACTCCGCCTCTCTGTTCTAAATAGTCGGTGATCCACCGTGCCCTTTCTTCCCCGCTTGGGAAAATCCCGGTCTCCAAAAAGAGCGGAGCGAATAAGCTCCAATAATTCCCCAAGTCGTCTTCGAGCAAAAACGGATAGGATGTCTCGCGCGCTTTATAGCCTGGCTTGTTCGCATCACCAATTTCTAAAGCCATCGGGAGAAATGGCGGGTGAATACTGCGATCCAGAATCCGATCGCACACAGCCAAGATTGTTGCCCGATACTCGGCAGCATCATCCAAATATTTTTTTGCTAGCTCTTCCATCCCGACTTCTTGGAACACCAATCCCGTCTCCTGAAGACCGCGCCAACACGTGGCGTTTGAGTAAATGCTATAAGCTGGTGTCCTGATATCACCGCCATAGGCATGCTTTGGCAAAAGCCCGGTAGTAAGCTCATTCCGCCCTTCGTTCTCGCGCCTCGCCCTCATCGTCCATTCGGCACTCTCCTTCAATTGGGGCGTGATCTTCCACAACCACTGTCGGTCACCGGAGAAACGAAACACCTCAAGAGCATACCAGGGAGCAAGCCCGTTTCGATATTGGTGGTGATAGTTCGACTTGTCCATGAGGTCGGCGCTCAGCATGATCTCCGCATAACGCTTGCTCTCCTCTTGGAAGCCGTACTGCGCCAGTGCTACCAGTGGCCAGCCTTCTTCGATGCCGAAATAATCCTCATACCAATAAGCACCATACTTGAGCTTCTCACCATCAAGAAGGATGATGAGGGCTTGGGCTAGCAGGTTCTTGTAGAGCTGGTTCAACCTGCCTTCCGGTAGGTGCAGCTTCATCCCCTTAGCCAGCTCACTCTCCCAGTAAGCGGTGAACTTGGCGAACGACCGATCGAAATTCATACCTATAAGCTTTCGGGAATCACGCTCAGGGGCTGTCACAGAAGGCAGAAAGAGGTGGAACTTAATCCTACCCTTCGCGGCAACTTGTAGCGGGAAGGAAAGCACATTCTCCCACCGAGTGCCCTTCCACTGTCCGGACCGATCAGTATAGAGCACAATGTGCCCCTGTGCATTGCGCACCGTGTTGGTCGCTGGATCAAAGGAGTAGCCTGTCTCCATCGGATCGAAATTAAGAGGATGGGCTGGGACGTCGCCGTGACGCCTGGTCCCATTTCTGGCGCTCATCCGCCGTCCAAGGATCACCGAGACTTCGCTCATGACTTGTCGCCGATGATCATTGATAACTTCTATCTGCACCATAGTCCCATAGGCATCGTCATCTGGGATGGTGACGAACGCCCGCGCAATAAATTGCAGCCCTCCCTTCCGGTAACTGGTGATGACGCCGGGAAGATACCCATTCACATATTCCTTATGGATGGCCGCTGGTCTGCTGCCAAAGAGTTCTCCATCGGGGCCGCAGGCTAATGCGAACCATCGGTCAATGAGGAGGTCTACACCTTGACCCGATCCAATCCCCCTCGCTGAAGTCCCATGAATCCAGCCGGCTTTGTCTTGATTCTCTACCATCACTAGCGTTCCGTTCCACAACACTATAGTCTCTACTTCATCGCCCTTTCTGCCTATAGCCGTCTTATGAAAGTTCAGCGGAAGTAACAAGCTGGCCGTCGTCTCGAAGCTCGGCTCATCTTCTTCCCCGAGCAATCGCTTGAACAGTTCATCTTCAGGTGATCCATACACCCGTTGAAAGTATGTCTTGGCTTCGTCGTCGAGGTAAACCTCTACCCCATGGGCGTTCCCAACACGCACCCTCACACCTGTTGTGGACAAGGGAGTAAATTTGTAGGCAAGTTTACGGCCGAGGCGCTCAACACTGAACTTCTTGATCGGTCTCCACGCCTGACCGTCCCACCATTCAGGTGGAGTCCAACGGCTGAGTTCCTCTTGAACTGAGAGCGACGGGGCGACGGGAGTTGATGAGTGTCGGTCAATCACGATCCTGTTGAGCATCACTGAATGTGGCCAGTTGAGTATGACGTTGTCCCTTGTAGAAACCTCAGCACGAAACCGCGTGGAAGCTAAATTCACCGTCGGTTCCTCAGCCGTGCTCTCCGGGTGAACCTGTCGGCCAATTTTGACGATGGCCTGACTGGAACTTTGACTGGCCAGCGGGGGCGATTTCGATGCTTCATGCCAGGCTTCAAGCTCCCTCACAATGCACCACCGTTCCCAGTTCCCGGTTGACTCCACGGCTTTCACTAACACCCTTAGCTTCGAAGTCACGACGACGGGGAAACGATAGCTCCAGACAACATACCCGCTTTGTTGGTAATGGGCAAACGCCCGCTCGAAAGAGTAATCAACCGTAATATGACTGTGAAGAGGCAGCCAATTCTTGCCATCCCAATATTGAAGTTGCTGACCATCATCGGTTGGTTGATACCTCCTCCCATGAAGCGAGGCATACATCACGCGAGCCCGATTTACCTGAACAGGAGAGTCCCACTCGAGCCCGAAGTCCACCGGTGAACCGAAACTGGGTTGACCAATGACAGCGAATGATTTCTGGTCACCATTGGCCAAAGCCGGTGGAAGGTCTCGTGTTGCTGGCATCCAACTTCTGGGCCGGGGAGTAGTGGGTTGCTGGTAATGGCTCTTTGAGTGAACGGCTGAAAGCCGATAACCAGTGATCTCCGCGCTGGCCCCAAGACTGATGGCGAAGCCCAGAAGTCCGACCAAACAGAGCCAAGCTCTCCTGATTGCGTTGAGCACTATTGACCTCCTTGGTTTCTCACGCGATGAATAAACTCAGCCAGGACCCGAAGCACATCCGGTCGATCATCGAGAAACTTGTGACGAAGCGGCTTGGTCAGCGGATAAGTCCTGGACTTCCCTGGTCGAAGCTGCTGCCATTCCTCCAGCGTGACACGCCAGTCTCCAATGCGATAACCGTAGTAATCAATATGACGAATTCCTAGTTTCATAGCTTCCTCTGTCACGCGTATGATCTCTTGGCCCGTTGGGCGCGTAAGGGGCTCGCGCTTAGCCACATCCACATCAGAAGCCCAAAACGTGTAAACGATCTTCTTGTGTGGGCCAACCTGACGGCGGGTCTCGCTGAGTAGGTTTTCTGTCACCGCCAGCGCTTGCTCTAAGGCCTGGGGTTTATCCCAGGCAAAAGCGGGATAGACGCCAACGGCATCGAAAGGTTGAACAACGCGCCCGAAATGAACGCCGACGACATCGCGCAGACTAATTGGTCGAGTGGCATCCGAAGACGGCCAACTGAATGTTCCGAGCGCCCGCTGTTCATCCTCAATGTAGACCTCATGAGCTGGATCCGGATCAACTTCTCGTATGAACCGCATGGTCTCGCTGGCCCATTCAGTCAACCATTGCGTCCGGGCTTCAACCCAGTCATCCCAGATGCGCTCATTGAGGATTTTCCTGGGAGGCTCAATCTCATTCCACTTGCGGTAATCTTCGGGATGTCCGTCGGAACGCGTATGGCCCCAAGCTCGATTAAGGTTGTGCAAGCTCCCGTACTTTTGCTTGAGCCACCGTCTGAACTCCGCTTTGTCGTAGTCAGAGTAGCTGACAAAGTCGCCGGCCACGGCTTCTCCGCTCCTGATTGGACCAACCTCAGACACCGGACCTATCCCAAATGAATCGTCAAAGACATAGCCGCCCAATCCCTTCATGTCCTTATAGGTACGGGTAATCTGGTGAAGGTAACCCCGCCACTGGGTGCGCCGCCACTGGCGATGGAAGAGGTTCAATGAGAATCGGAGGTTGCCCCGATTATCCACCTGCCGGTGCTCTCTCTTGGCTTCTAGGACAAGCGTGTTGTGGCTGGGATGCCAGATGACCAGATAAGCTTTAAGCCCATACTTTTCGCAAAGCGCCAGGGCATACCGGCTTTCTGCTTGGCGGTACCGGAAGGCAGATAGGTCGAGTCCCCAGCAAAGGACCACGTGGGAAAATCCACTCTCGGCAATGGTGCGAAAATCTTTGTCCCATTCAGCTTGGGGCGCTGAATTAAGCCAGTACCAGGTGCTGAACCACATTGCTTGGGCTTGCTTTGGTTCTGGTTGCCGGTGACCATCCCTGGCAACACGGCTTTGATTTGGTAATGATGCAAGAAGGATAAAACCAAGTAGACTCAAAACCAATTTCACACCTCTCATTATCGTCCTCCCACAACCCAGCGCCGGCCAATTCTTCCCAGCGACTGGGCGAAGATTCGATTTAATCCTTGTTCCCATCCGCGAGGGCCACTTTGATCCATCCGAAGTCTGTCTCCCGGATTAGTCCGTAGTTGTAAAACGAGAATCCCGTAGCCCCAGCTCGGCGACCGTACGCGACTTTCTGCTTCAGTTCCTCGACCGAACTGCCGTCGGGAAAAGATGGCCGTAGGGCGATATATAACTCTGTCTGCCGGGGCAGGACGTCTCGCACAGCGGAAATTGTCGAGACCATTTCTGCCGTTGCCTTGCGGTAGTAGGCCACTTCAACTGCTGACACGAGATGGCCTAGGCGGGGTAGCTCTATCCCCATTGTCCAGTTGATGACATCAGGCAATGTGAATAAGATGAGTCGGGTTCGAGCGCCCTGAGCGATCTCCCACAGTTGCCTGAGAAAATGCTCCACCGTTTCATGTCGCACGCGGAGATAATCACTCAAGCCTGGAATGCCATCTATGGTTTCCCTCAGGCTTCCAAGTGGGTCACTCGACGTCGCCAGGAACCGGTCGAGGCGGGTTCGTATGTCTCGTTGTAGGCGGTTGCCGTTAACTCCCCGTTCTAGGCTTCGCTTTTTACACGCTTCACAGAAGCACAGTGACAGCAAAAACTCCGCCCCCTCATCAAGCGGCAGGCCTTCAGCCTCGTGATGGAATCCATACCTGAACCCCATGAACCCCAATGATTCTAGCTCAACAGCATCGAGCGGCTGTCCCTGGAGGAGTTCGCTCAGGACGATGCAAACATACCGTCGCACAGCATCGTGGCTTGGGCAAAGAGAAAAGAAATAACGGTCCCCATAGACGTTTTGCGCGGCATACTGCGGATAAAGAGACCCCAGGTAGCTATTGTGCAAGCAGACCATCCAGCCGGTGATCCTGATTCCCAACCTTTGAGCTTTTTCGATCACCACAGGCAACAGGTTTTTCTCGGTCACTAAACTAGCTACACGCGGTTTAATCTCGCTCTGGGCGAACGCCCTCGCGCGCGGTCGAAAATACAAAACCCCGTCTTCTGGGAAATAGACTCTTCGCCGGGGATTATGCGGCAGCAGAAACTTCCCGGCGTGATAGGTTACCGCTATACTGATCGAAGACACTCCAATCTTTTCCTTGACTGTTCGCAGGACGTGTTCCTCACCTTCATCTGCGACATCCCAAGGATACACGAAGATCGAACTGTAGGTCATAGACTCCTCCCTGCGGCAGGCGCGTGGGCGGCCACTGAGTGCTCGATAGAAAGCGCAACCCAATCCCAACCGCAACAACTCTCTTCGACTAAGTCCGCTCCAGCCACGGGTTACCACGACTGGAACTCCTCGATGAATTCGCCTAGAGCGGCCACAATGCCGTTAAACAACCGTTCTCCCTTCTCTTTGGAAGCCTTTGTCGGATCACCATACACGCCCGAAGGACTTAACTCATCATGATCCACGGCCACGTAAACGCGACTGGCCTCATAGATATCACGCCCCAGGTACTTCGATTCACGGAACTGCCCGCCACTTGTAGCTTTCTCCAGATTCACCAGCCCGGGAGCTAAAAAGAGCAGCAGCGACGTCTCTAACTCGCAGGCATGGCCAATGCCGCCGGGCCTAGATTCTCGAATGGCTTGAATCACCGCTTCGGCCAGCTCCCAATAAGACGCGAGCACAACTATGACTTCAGGATGCGCATCCTTGATCATTCGAAGCGCGACTTTGGCCGGGTCAATGTTCCCCCCATGACCATTCAGCAGAAGGATTTTTCTGAAACCATCACGGATAAAGCTTTGGCAAAGATCGCGTAGGTACTGCGCATACGATACAGCGTCGAGACTGACCGCGCCCGCGAAGCGACGATGCGACGAAGAGCTTCCTACCCAGACAGTGGGGACAAGCGCGATCTGGGTCGGGAAACGTTGTTCCACAGCTTCAGCTATGCGGGTGACGATGATCGTATCGGACAAGACTGGCAAGTGCCGTCCATGCTGTTCGCAAGATCCTAGGGGCAGCATTAACACGGTTGCTCGCTTATCGAGTCCCCTGATTTCGTCCGCTGTCAATTCAGCGTATCTCATAAACCCTCATTCGATTTCCGGAATTCCGCCCCGGATCCCATCCGTGGGCGAAGCTTTGGCTTCTGGATAATAGTGCGCTAAGAGCTCAAGGCCGATCTTGGCTCGACGCACCCGTTCTCGCGCTTGTTCGATGGCAGGCTGCAGCAAATGTTCACCGATAGGATCAGTAGATACCTCATTGTACAAACCAAACTTAAGGTAGACGGGAGCCGCCATCTTAACGATTTCTGGTAGCTCATGGTAGCGCATGGTGCCGCCGTAGGCGACAGGAACTTCAATGTAGATGTCAATCGGAATCGTTAGGGCCTGTCGGATCGAGCTAATCACTGACAGCGGTAGATCAGCCGCCACATTAAAACTGTTCACCCCTAAAGTCTCAAGGACCTTAGAGGAAGCCGGATTGGAATAGGTCAGCAGGACCGATGTTTTGATCTTGAGTGTTTCTGGCAGAAGCTTTTCCTGTCTCATGGCATTGAGAACAAAGACCAAGCCTTCATCAGCGACCAACACCCCTCGAATGCCTAAGCGGCATGCCCTCTTGACATCCTCAACCGCATAAACTAATTGGTCAGCACCATACAGCCTCTTGGGAGCCAGCCCGTGTGCGCCTAGAGAGGTCTTTGTACGAGGATTGACAAACAAAAAAACCTCAATACGTTCTCTGGCGCCAATCTCGGCCATGGCGCGGATTTCGGCGTCCGTGAGTAGGCTGATACCGGTCCCTTGTGAGACTCGGTGTATCGGCACACCAAGGTCTCTCGCCATTTTGATAACGACCTCGAAAACGGCTGGTGTTTCCACTTCGGGAATTTCAATCCGATACTGTCCACCATCAGGGAATCGCTTCTCTGATACCACTGTCCCGTCGTCCCGCGAAGGCAGGTTCAACGTTTCCAGAAAGC
This sequence comes from Blastocatellia bacterium, assembly GCA_025054955.1. NCBI lineage: Bacteria > Pseudomonadati > Acidobacteriota > Blastocatellia > Blastocatellia bacterium. Next base: position 35,722 of record JANWZE010000137.1, read on the forward strand.
GTCTCGTTGCTTCCATTTCATTCCCCCAGTACCCCATCAGTTACATGGCCTTTTGCTCAAGGTTCCTGAATCATCGCTCTGCTATCCCTATCCAAGGCCGCATCCACCTGAGCCTTGGCGAAGGCCCCGGCTCGCGTCGCACCCTGGAAAAATAAGTAACCCGTTATCAGCGAGAGCAACCAAGAGAAACAGCCCATGCTGATACGCCCTCCGCTCAGGCTGAAGAATCCAATGACCAAAGAGAAACAAAACGCGATCCCCCAGAAACAAGCCCATAAGTCCTTGTTGGGGTCGCTTGTCATCGCGCTCCGGGGCTTCTGCTCTGCGTAGTTGGCGATCGGCCCCCACCATCCTAATGGACGAACCTTCAGGTAGAAGGCTCGCAATACATCCGGGTTCTCTGGTCGGGTAAGCAGTGTCACGGCCAGGATGATGATCCACCCCGATACGAACAGGATGCTGAATCCATACCAGAAGGGATAGCGACTCATATCACCAAAGGCAGGCACCAATCCGTCGAGGTTCCAGCCAAGTGTCTGCTGGATCCAGGTGCGCCAGCTTTCAGGTAAGACGGTGTCAGAGCCAAACCAGACGACGAAGGCTAGCGGAAAGGCTCCCAGCATGCCCACTGCATCTCCAAACACATTCATGCGCCACCAGAACCACTTGAGCCATGCCAATGGCAGCGAGAAAACGATGAGCGCGGAGTTAATAAACAGCGCCCAGGATTCTAGCCTCTGCGGATCAATGGCGAGCCCCAAGGCATACGCTATGATTAACGTCACCACCGTCAGAAGGCGACCGATCCAAACATATTCTCGAGCACCGGCCCGAGGTCTCAGGTGACGGCGATAAATGTCATTGACAAGGTACGAGCTCCCCCAGTTGATCGTTGCGCTCACTCCCGACATGAATGCTGCTAGCGCGCTGGCCAAGAGCAATCCCCGAATCCACACTGGCGCATAATCTCGTACCATCTGAGCCCAAAGGGTGGCTGGCGTCTCCACTGAGGCCTCGTGGTAGAGAGCCACTGCCGCCATGCCGATGAAAACGGCCGGGATCAGCCGCACAACCAGTGATAATACACAGTTGAACATCTGCCCGATAATCGCATGCCACTCGTTGCGCGCGGCCATCGCTCTTTGTGCCGTCCATCCCTCACCCGCAAAGGGTGATCCAGCAAAGAAGAGGCCCTGAAGGATGAGGGCCAGGAGTGTCATAGGCGTGATTTGCTGACCTATGGGCAGCGGTTGAAGGAAATCCTCTCCTCGAACGGCTTCGATCTTGGCGTATATGGCCTCTAGGCCACCCGCCCGGTCAACGACCACAACCATGAGGATGAAGCCACTGGCCATGATGAGGAAAAATTGGATCAGCTCCGTATATACCACGCCAAAAAATCCTGAGAGCAACGTGTAGAGCACAGTGACGCCGCCGAAAATGAGCAAAACCTTCACCGGACTCCAGCCTAAAATGGGCGAGATCGTTTGGGTGAACCAAACCGACATATAGGCTAGGAGCACGACAGCCCAAACCATATAGGCATGGATGGCATAGGCCGCGCGATAAAAGCTGGCAGCCGACCCACTGTAGCGGTGCTCAATGAATTCGCCAGTGGTAACCACGCCTAGTCGCCGCCACATCTTCGCCCAGACTACTGCCACTATTGGCATCCAGATACACCAGGAAACCCAAGCCACCAACCAGTACTCAACGAAACCACCGATGAAAAACAGCATCACCCAAGGCGCACTAGCCGCGCCATAGGACGATACGTCAGAAAACCCGATGAGCCACCAGGGCATCTTGCGCCCGCCAATGAAGAAATGTTCAGGACTCTGGCTCGCCGTCCTAGTGAAAGCCAGGCCGATGGCCACCATCGCCAGGCAGTAAATGACTACAACTATCCAATCGAAAGAGGTCATGAGTGAGAGGTCCGCTACAGCTATGCTCTAATACTTCCTTCAGGGGACCGAGCACGAGCCCCAGGGTCAGTACTCAGTCCCCGATACTCGAGGCTGAAGCCCGCCGTCAATCAAAACTCAAACCGCAGACCAAATTGGATGATCCGCGGATCCGTAGCTGAGAGAACTCGGCCAGCCGTTGGCACATTGATAGCTGTGACCGGGAGCCCGAAGTTTGGATGGTTAAACAGGTTAAAGAACTCAGCTCGGAACTGAATGCGGCTGTTCTCCCGAATGGCAAAGTTCTTGTGCAGCGCAAAGTCCACATTGGAGAACCGATCGCCCCTCAAGATATTTCTGCCCGAATTGCCGAAACTAAAGAACGGCGGGACGGTAAAATCGGCGGGGTTAAACCATCGCTCCAACGTCGGCTTAGAAACACGGCCAGAACCAATGCGATTGGGTCGCCGGGTTCCGACGCCGATATTGGCCGTATCAACGGTGACAGTCGGCGAAAAGGGAAGCCCAGATTGGACCACAACAATCCCAGCAATTTGCCAGCCGCCTAGCAGGTGGTTGGCCAGCCCGCTTAGGGTATTAAGAAACGGTCGGCCACGACCGAATGGAAGTTCGTAGAGGTAGCTGAAGACGAACCGGTGGGGAACATCAAAGTCGGCAACCGCTCGTCCGGCCGCTTTGTTAAATGGATTATCGAAACAGGCCACGTTACCATCGTTGCTGCAATTATCAATCACTTTTGACCAGTTGTAAGACAGCAAGAAAGTGAGCCCTTGAGAAAACCTCTTCTCCACTTTCGCCTGGAGGGCATGATAGTTTGATGCCGCGCCATCCTCGCGAATAACACCCAATCCGAATTGAGGGAAGGGGCGGCGTGGTTGAATTGGTCCCGGCCCCGGTGGTGGGATATTGAAGACATTATCGTCCTCCAAGCGAGTCCCTTTATTGCCGACGTAGCCGAGCTCGACAGCCAGATCCCGGGTGATCTCCTGCTGCAGGACGAGATTCCACTGGGAAAGGTATGCCGTTCGCTGTCTCGGATTGAGTGAGAAGATCAGCGGCGGCGTGAAGGCTACTCCAACCGGTGAACGGAAGAAGTCGACCAAATCGCGCGTGGGCGTGGGGACATCATTAGCCAAGGACTCATCGACGATGAAGGGAGGGTTGATGATGAATTGGCTTACCTGCGTGTTGCCGTTGCGCTCCAAGTAAAATATCCCACCGGCCAGTCGGATCACCGTCCGCCTTCCCAGCGGCTGCCAGGCCAGTCCGAAGCGAGGAGCAAAATCGTTCCAGTCAGTGAACCGCAATCGGGTAGGAAGCGACGTCTGCGTCGAGGGGATGATCCACCGTCCGAATTGCCGGAATGCGGCTGGTGCTACCTGCTGGGAAGTCAGGTTGATGCTGCCATCCCGGCTGGAGACAACCACCACGCCAAGGCTCTGATCGAAGTGCCCACCAGCTAGGTGCAGTGGCACCGCTGGCAGATTCACTTCGTAGCGAAGACCCAGGTTGAGCGTCAGGTTTGGCCTGATGCGCCAGTCGTCTTGGACGTACTGATGGAAGTTTGAGAAGGACATGCCGAACGTGTTGCGCGGAAACGAACGGGACGCACCCGAGGGCAAACCAAGCAAGTAATCGGCAAAAGCATTGCCCGTATAGACACCACTGAAGGTAAAAACCCCACGAGCGAAAGCGGCATTGGACCCAATATCGGTGAACCGCCGCCAATCGAGTCCGGCTTTGATTGTGTGTTTACCCCTCACAATGGTCACATTGTCAATCCACTGAAAGCTTTCCGGGATGTTGCGCAGAGGTGAGAACGCCTGGCCGTTGAGAGAAGTCAAGCCGGCTATGTTCAACGTAGGGAACCCAGGCGACTCCTTGGCAGTCTCCTCAAAGCCTCGGATGCCACTCTGACTCGTGAAATCTGTCCCCAAACCCTGGGGCGAGCTATCTCGCGCCAGGCGTGAGTAGCCAAAGCGAAATTCATGCAGAATGCTTGGAGAAAACGTGCGCGTCCACACCAGAACGGCATTCTGATGCCGAACAAAAACGCTGTTGCCACCGACCTCGGGAAATGGTCCGGGATCAAAGGTCCGTATGTCGTTGAAGGAGTAGCGCGCATAGAAATGATCCTTGGCCGACAGTCTCTTATCCACGCGGATGTTGAACTGATCCACCGTGAGCGCTCGACTGGGGGCAGTGACGAACGTTCCGGCTGGGGTGTTCGGGAGCGGAAAGAACTTGAGGAAGAACACGGCGGGAGGAGAGAATCGAGTTGTAGGAATCCGGTTGTTGGCAAACGGCTGGCCAGTCCGCGGATCCTGCAACGTTCGCGTGGGCAGCAGCGACGAGAAATCGCCTTGTCGGAAGGCTGCCGAGGGGACAACCGCATTGAACACAGTGCCCCGTCGTTCCCGCGTCCCTTCGTAATTGCCGAAGTAAAAGAAGTCGTTTCTGATCAGCGGCCCACCCAGGGCAAAGCCGAATTGATTGCGCTTCAGTGGCGGCACCGTCGGCGTGAAGAAGTTACGGGCATCGAGCTTGTCATTTCGGAGGAACTCGAAGACGGCGCCGTGAATTTCATTGGTGCCGGATTTGATCGCCGTATTGATCTCAGCCGCCCCGCGACCGAATTCGGCGGCGAAGCCACTAGATTGAACCTTAAATTCCTGAATCGCATCCACGCTGGGCGAAAGTGACAGACCGCCGAAGATGAGCTCCGAGTTCGTGATACCATCAAGAAGGAATTCCGTCTTCGTTGCTCGTGCTCCGTTGACCGAGATGAGTGGAGAGTTGAAAAAGCCGGAGGTGCCTGTTTGAATCGCTCCTGGAGTGAGCGTCGCCAACTGGGCAAATCCTCGGCCGTTGAGAGGAAGTTCGAGTATCTTCCGGTTATCAATCACACTGCCGATGGCTGCGCTTTCCGTCTGAAGTAATGGAGCCTCGTCGGTCACAACCACCTGCTCTTCGATCTGTCCCACCTCGAGCGTGATGTCCACCCGAGCCCTTTGGTCAACCCGCAGGGTGATTGATTCGATAACCTTCGTTTTGAAGCCGGTACGTTCAGCTTTCACCGAGTATCTACCAACACTTAAGCCGGTGACAACGAATTCGCCAGCGTCGTTCGTGACCACTTGGCGAGTTTGATTGGTCTCCACGTTGATCACAGTGATCGCGACCCCGGGAACCACAGCCTCAGCCCGATCCGTCACCGTGCCAACGAGGGAGGCCGTAGTGGCTTGTCCAAAGGTAGGTGCTACCAGAACTAGCGAAAACAGTGCCCCTGCTAATGCCAATAAGATCATTGGTCTCATACCCGTCTCCTTTCAATTTCGTTGATCTGTCAACGCTTGGCGGACACCCGGCGGAGTGGCGCTCTCTCTGGCCCTTAGCTCCGCCAATTTGTCCTCGGCAACATCAATTCCTAGACCAGGTCCGTCACCCACTTCGGCGAAACCATTTTCAATCCGGAGTGGGTTTTTGACTGGTCGCTCGACGTGATAAAGCGGGCCAATGATATCGCCAGGGAACTTCTCGCTGGCGATGGCCGCCGTCGAAACGGCGAGATGACACATCGCACTGGCACCCAGGTCCCACTCCAAGTTGCTGCCTATGTGGCATGCCAACCCAGCCGCTTCGGCCATCTTGCAGATCGAACGAGCCTTCAAAATCCCACCATTCTTTCCGGGGTAGATGCTGATGACATCAGCCGCTCCCAGGCGAATGACCTCGAGTGCTTCCCGCTCGGTGAAGACTGCTTCATCAGCCATAATGGGAATCGCGACAGCCTTCCTAACCTCGGCCATACTTACAAGGTCGCAGCGATCAACGGGCTGCTCAACCAAGGCGACACGGTAGGGCTCAAGCTCACGGATCATGTGGATAGCTTCTTTCACACTCCATCCGCCATTGGCATCCACAGTCAGCATCACATCAGACCCAATGGCTTCGCGTACCGCCTTGACCCGAGCCAGATCCTGCTGGGTGTCCAGTCCGACTTTGACTTTGATGGCGCGAAATCCGCATCTGACCATTCTGCTGGCCAAGGCCGCCGCTTGATCGGCGGCCACCGCCCCGATGGTAAATTTGATGGGTAACTTCGCGTCTCGACAGCGGCCGCCAAGGAGCCTATACAGTGGGACCTTCAGAGCCTTGCCGATAATGTCTAGCAACGCCATCTCGATAGCTGACTTGGTGAAGAGATTGCCTTCGCAGACACGATCGAGCTCGGCCATCAGAGACTCTAGATCAAACGGGTCGCGGTGGAGTAGTTTGGAGGCGAATTCGTCTTCTATTAAAGCGCAAGCGCCGCGTTGAGTCTCGCCACTCCAGGCCGGCATAACTGCAGCCTCTCCCCAGCCGGTGATCTCTGCATCTGTGTGGATCGCTACCAAAGCATACCGGGAAACACGATGCTCACCGCCCGCACTTATGATCATCATCTCAGGCTTGACCGCAATACTGACGGGAATCGCTCTGACCTCGATTATCTTCATTGACCACCCTCAAACCTATAACCCGAAGACCTCTCGTGCGCTGCGGTTGAAAATCCAGTCCTTCTCTTCGTTGGATATCTCCATATCCTCGACGTAGTAAACAAGAGCTCTGAACGCCGTACTTGGACCATCAGTCCCGAACAAAATCCGCCTTGCTCCGAATTCCCGGACGGCCTGCTCGACAGTAACCAGAACCTCATGACCGCTGATTTCGAGATAGATGTTTTCGGACAGCCTGATTGCTGGGAAAACGTCCAGATGTAGTTCGTGCTTGCCCATATGGCCCATGATGACCGGAACGTCAGGAAATTTCCTAGCGATGTCGGCGATAAGCAGCGGTGTGCAGTAAGGAGCTGTTCCTGAATGGATGAGAACAGGAAGCCGGAACTCAGCCGCCTTCTCGAACACCGGATATACGAGCTCATCATTCGCTGGAAAGCCTTGGACCCAAGGATGGATCTTGATACCTCGACAGCCATACTTCTCTACGGCTTCGGTTATTTTCTCCTTCACGGCTGCCGCTCCCTCGTACACGTTGGGTACGTACTGACCGAGAACACGATCCGGACGAATCTTCATCAGCTCAAATACTTCTTCGTTGCCACCATGGCGACTCTTCCAGCAACGAAAGATCATTGGCGTCAAGCTCGACGCGGCTGCCTGATGTACTTCAAACCGGTCTAGCCAGTCCAGATAGCCGTCAATGGTCCTCTTGACAAGGGCCTTATAGTCGGCGCTTCGTGGCCTCAGTGTGTAAAGGTCAATGGTGTAAAGATGAGTATGAGCATCAATGATGAACCGTTGGCCCGACATTGCTGCGGCATCCTCTTCACACCGGTCAAGCCGGTAGAGCCCGATGAGGTGAATCCCCCGGTGACTCGCCCAAGTTCAACAAGCGACGGAGGTTCCCTCCTAAAACACACCTCTTCTCCTCCTCAGTTAAGTCTGCATCCTGAATCTTTGCCAGTTGACAGCGCATGCTGGTAGCTGGCCACTCTGAGCCGAAGACAACACGGTCTTTACCTAATTCCTTTACTGCCCAGACCGCCGGCCCGATTGAACTTTCAATCAACACATTTCCCACCTTACCTGCTGAAGCAATCGCGTGCTGATAAAGATTATTTAATCCCACATGCCCCATAATGAATGAGATTTCCGGGAAGCATCGTGCCAAGTCTAAAACCTGCCCGGGCATCGACCATGGCTCATTCCCAGAGTGAATATAAACGGGGACGCCATACTGAGCGGCTTTCTCAAGAATCGGGTCTAGATTCGGCTCAAGCAGTAAACAATAGCCGTCTGCCATCGGATGAAGGCGAATGCCCTTGAATCCTTTCTCTCCGATGTAGAAATCGAGCTGCTCAACTGCATCGTCATCCCAAGGATTGATCCGGACAAAGCCAATGAGCCTATCTGGATATCTGGCTACGGCCTGCAAAACTTCCATATTCATTTGATGAATCATGTGGGGAAAACCATCACCTGAGACACAAGCTTGAGTAATGCCGCAGGCATCCATGACCCGCATTAAATCCTCGGCTCCATAATGCCGCTCGGTCAGATAGCAGATGAGGCTACTGCTGCCGAGGTGACAGTTGGCATCAAGAATCAGCGAGGGATGATTGAAAACTTTATTGTCCATAAATATGGACTGGCTTCCTTTATTCTAGCCGTACCATTATAGGAGAAGCACGGATGTAGTCAAGAATTGATTGACATGTCTATCATTTTTTGTTCATAATTCTGGACGGGTTTTTATTTTTTTGAACTCAAGTTATGGCGACCCGGAGCCGAAAACCTATGGTCGAAAAAAAGACGCCAATAGTGTCCTCCGTCAAACGAGCGTTAAGCATCATTGAAATGCTCGCCCATTCAAAGCGAGGGATGAGCATCTCTGATGTGAGCCGTAGGCTTCGCATACCAAAGAGCACAACTCATTGCATTGTAGTCACGTTGGAGAAGACAGGGTATCTCGAAAAGAATGAGCGCACGGGAAAGTACTCCCTTGGTCTGAAACTCTTCGGACTGGGGAGCCTTGTTCTGAGCCAACTGGAACTCCGCGAACAGGCATTACCTTATTTGAGACAGCTGATGGAGCAAACCAAATTGACGACGCACCTGGCCATCCTGGAGCAGGGAGAGGCTGTCTATGTTGAGAAAGTAGAAGCTCCTGGTCTGGTGAAGATTGATACGTGGGTGGGTCGGCGAATGGACATCAATTGTACAGGAGTCGGTAAGGCGCTCATCGCTTATCTGCCGGAAGAGCAGCTCCACGAGTTGATCAAGCACAGGGGTCTCCCCCGCCACAACCATAAGACCATCACCTCTCCAGATAAACTCATCCAGGACCTCCAAAAAGTTCGTGCTCGCGGTTACTCGCTCGATGATGAAGAGGATGAGCTGGGAGTGAGATGCATTGGCGCGCCCGTCTTCAATCATCAAGG
>JANWZE010000138.1 GCA_025054955.1 Blastocatellia bacterium
TAGAGGTTGCCGTTTCGCACAACCATTGTGGAGGGTAACAATCGTGTGCTCGACTGGATCCCACCTGATGACCAGGTCATGATCTCGAAGCGACCCTCAGCCAGATCCTGCCAAATCACCTTCGTCGTGCTTGTGCCGAAATCCACGCCGACAACAATGTGACGTTCCCTGTCAGAAGTTTCTACTCCGGCAGCATTCACTCCCTGACCGGTGGGGCAAGATTCGACCAGAGCACCAAGAACCGGCGTTTTCGGCGCACCTCGTGAACGGGACTCTTCATCTGACCGAAAGCCCCGCAACCACCTGAAGATGGCCCTGAGCTGGCGAACCATCGCGCACCTAAGTTTGACCACAAGCCTCATAGCAAGCCGCCATTCACTCAACCACAAGAATTCCTCCGGCAATCAGGACAAAATCGGCACTCACCGAGCGAAGTGCTTCGATTTCCGAGATTCTTCTGTCCCTTTCAGCCGCGAGCTTCCTAATCTGCCCTTCCAGCATGCGGACATAGGACGCTTTGCGGTTCTTCTGCAGAGCTTCATGCAGACGATCCTCAATTCGCTGAATGCTGCGCCGATACCACTCCCCAACACTTGCAAGCCGAGCATTTACAAAAGCCTCATTCACGCGTTCCACTTCATTTTTCCGCTCCTCGAACCGCTTAGCCAACACGTCTTCTGCAACTCCATATGCGCTGCTCAAGCTGGCTTCATGTGCCCTCGACAACGGCGCGTCCCGCCCTTCACTCATCATCATGGCGAGGCACATCTCCGACACTTCTTCGTCCAAGGCCGTCAACGTGTGCAGATTCACGATGACCGGCAGTAGAACATCCTGCTCACGAGCTGCCTTAATCGTCGCTCTGGCGACCAGGTACAGGTAAGTCGCGGCATGGAGCGATCCCGACGCGCGGAGAACGATCCGGGCGACCGGATGCTGGAATCCGAATCCCTTCGTGTATTCATTGACAATGCCGCGAATGATGAAGTGCCTGACGTGAAGAAACGTCAAATAGCGGTTTCTTTCAGCAACGTCCGACTCAAACGTGACATCCACCCCTCCCTGGTGGAGGTGCGACAAAAGGTACGGCTTCTGATCATCTGCGGGCAGAGAAATCAACCACTCCATGAGCTTCTTCCCTGCCATCAGGCGATAAACGCCGCCGCCCTTTTCTACCAGCTCTGATTGCCTGTCGTATTGCCAGAGGAAATCACGCACAAACGCTGCCATGCCATCGGCAGAGAGGAATTTTCCTCGTTTTTGGATATCCTCCACTTCCTGATAATAGAACTCGTCCTGGCCAATAAACTGCGCGCTGGCCTTCTCCAATTCTTCAATTTCGAGCTTCTTCCGCTCCAGCACACGGCCAGCGCGCTCGATTCTTTCCGCGCGATCCTTATCTGAGAGGGATGGATCGAACAGATCTCTTGTCAGCATGTTGATCTCATCGCCCAGAATGGCCTCCAAGTCGCCAATGTATGACTCGAAAAGCCTGATGCGGTTGTACAGTCTTTGCAGGATCTCATGCTCGATGGTTCCGGGCGCAGAGAGATTGAAAATGAGTATTTTTTCGGCTTTCTGCCCGATGCGGTCCAGGCGCCCAATCCGTTGTTCTACGACCATCGGGTTCCATGGCAGGTCGTAGTTGAAGAGAATATGGCAGAACTGAAGGTCCAAGCCCTCGCTTCCCACTTCCGATGACAAAAGGATCCGGTACGTGCCCTGGCGAAATTCATTGATCCTGCTGTCTCTCTCCTCGGGTGAAAAGTCACCACTAATTACCGTGCAGGAGTAGCCAAGTGAGCGTAAACGCCGCTCCAGGTAACGCAGTGTCCGCTTAAAGTAGCTGAAAATGACGATGCGCTCACCCGGCTGGACAGTTTCCAGCTCCCTCAGACACTCGTGAAGGACATCAAATTTTGTATCGGGCTGTCCAACGGAATACCATTTGCGGATCACTTCCCTCAACTCTTCAGCGGCGACGAGACGGGAGCTCGCCTGGCCTGAATTCCAATCGTCGGGATCAACGTCCGATAACTCCTGATCCAGGCCACCGACGATGGCTGCTTCGGTCTCGTAGAACTCGACCATTGCGGGAATGCAGCTTGCCATCTGCCTCTGGGGCATCATCAATCCGAAGAGGAGGGCAGGATCCTTCCCCTCACGGACATACCTGTCACCCACATACTTGAGGACGGCCCGGTAGAAGCCCAGCTCGGCTTCTGTCATATGAACCAACTTGACGTGCGCTTCCCGCTTGCTGCCGAGATAGACATCTCTTCGGCGTGTCCTGCTAAGAATCCTTGAAAGTAGGTTCAGTTCTGCCAGGTTCCGCTGAATGGCAACAGTTGCCCGGCGGTCTTGTGGATCTGCCGTATCGAGCAGGCGAAGCGTCTCCGTGAATAGAGGATGCCTGCGGATTGATTCCGCGACTGCACGTCCGGCGGCGCCTAGGTCTTTGTTCGGTTTGATACCTTCTGCGGGCAATGCGAGGCAAAAGCTCACGCCGCTCCATCGAGCTTCGACCAGCCTCAGCAGGATCTCGCGAATCCGGCTGAACCGGTCGGGGTCCGTAGTGGTGATCCTGCGTTCCGCGTCCACGATTTGCCGGTTGTACCACATGCAAGCCTGAAAGTACTCAAAGGACGAGAATTCGTCGGGATCCAGCAAAGACAACAGGTTGAATAGATCCCGCGAATTGACCTGAATGGGTGTCGCAGTAAGGGCCAGAACGGCATCGGCCATCTCGGCAGCGCTGCGGCAGGCTTTGTGGGATTGCGTATCTGCGTTCTTCAGGTGGTGTGCTTCATCGATGATAAGAAGATTGAGGTGCGGGGAGGCGGCTTGCCACTCAGGATCCAGAACCACACTGCGGAACGATTCGAGGCTGCAGATGGCACGGAGCGCGGGGTCTTCCTCATGCATGTATTCCTTGAGAAAGGAACGCAATTGTGGTGCTTTCCAGATTTGAAACTCCAGATCGAATCGGGTTTTCAGTTCCATCTGCCATTTCCCGCAAAGCGACGCCTTGCAGACAATCAGAATTCTTCTGAAGGTGTGGGGGTGACGCGCCAACATTTCGCAGAGAATAAAGCCTGCCTCTATGGTCTTGCCCAAACCGACCTCATCTGCGAGAAGAAGGCGCTGTTTGGGAGACCGAAGGAACTTCAACAATGGCTTGAATTGGTGCGGCTGAAACTCCGTCCTGCTGGCGCGAAGTGAATAAAGTGTGTCCTGGAGAGGCTGGCGAAGGCGCTCGAATGTGATCAGGCGGAGAAACGTGTCCTTGTTCCCGAAGCGGCCGTCAATCAGAAGTTGGCGGATGGATTCAATGGGAGTGACTTTTTCGAGGTCTCCCTCTGGCACGGTGACAGGGCTGCCCCGCCCTGGAAACAGAACGTTATAGTAGTAGCGGCCAGCCAGAAGGCGCGCCGGCCCCACGACAGCTCCCTTTTCGTCCCGCCTATTCCGCTGGACAACCATGTCTCCCGGTCGAAATAGGGGTTGCATGATGACTTTCCAGCACGGATTCTCTGACAAGGTGTTGCCCGGATTCTGGCTCGTGGATTTGTGATATATCACACGCCGTTCCCGTATTCAAGTCCGCACGCTACCGGGCAGGACGGTTCGAGAGGAACGGCCTGCCGTTTGTTTATCGACGGTTTACTCACGACTTGCAAGGAAGAACAGCGCGCGTGGCACTGGGACGTAGGCCATGCGGGCCTTGGTGGACGCAGTGTTGCGGCGGCTCGCCCTTACAACGTGACTTTTCGAGCAGCTTAAAAAAGGTAGATCGGCTGCAAAGTCGAGTCATGGGCCGCTGGGACGCCAGCCCGATTTGACGGGCCCGAAGCGGCGACGGCGGGAGCGTATCGGGGTTGCGCTGTTTTGGACAAGTTTCTGACAGGAGCACGGCATCAAGGGGAGCTTCCCGAAGCGGTTCGGGGCGTCTGGGATGGCTGGGAGCCTGTTTTTCCGGTCACGGTTGGCGGATAGGATGGAGGGTACCGGCGCAGGGGAGGCTGGTTCGTGATGAATTTGCGA
>JANWZE010000139.1 GCA_025054955.1 Blastocatellia bacterium
TTAGAGGAGCGATCTTGGGAAGCGGCGTCAGCAGACGCCGCACGAGGGTAGCCAGATGTGAAACGTCTGGATGAGTGTCCTCCCAAATCCTCCGCGCCCTGAAGGGGCGCCAGCAGGTCTCCCATGGAGTCGCTCACGCAGATGAACCGCTCGCCGCGAACACCTATGTCTTGGCGCGTCTCCAACGCGCCGCAATTGTTTGATCTGCTGTTCCAGACGTTGCACGTCTGGCTACCTGCTCTGAGGCCGCTTGCGCGGCCCAGTTTCAACCACCTCGGCTTCTGGCAAATGGTTTGGCCTTGTTTCTTCTCGGCGCGTCTCCAACGCGCCATGATTGTTTGATCTGCTTTCCCAAACCTCGCACGTCTGGCGACCTTCTCGGAGCCGCTCGTGCGGCCCACTTCGATCAGCTCGCCTCCCGTTCTCAATGTTGCACGTCTGGCTACCTGCTGGTTGCGCCTCCGGCACACGCTGACCCTGGACGTTTTCTCTCCCAGACGTTGCACGTCTGGCGACCTGCTCAGAGCCGCTCGTGCGGCCCAGCAGAAACGAGCTTAGCACGAGTCAGGAACATCATACGCGCACGAAAAATCGAATGCTGCGGCCTGGGAAGTGCTGGTTCTACTCTCCATGTCGCTTCATCAAACATGACCTTTCTCCAACAACTGGGGTAAGGCAAGTGCGCCTGACTGAATGACTGTTCATTCAGCAGACGGTGTGCTATAATGCCCCACCTTTTTATTCCAGCATCATGGAGGATTCAATGTCGTACGTGTTTCCCAGCGACGAGTGGGTCGCCTCATTTAAGCAGCGAATCAACGAAGGCGCGTATAAAGAATCGGGCGCCACGTGGGAGGCGGGCTCGCTCTGTTGCGTCATCAAAGCCAATCCGGATATCGGACTGACAGAAGACAAATTCATTTTATTGGACCTCTATCGTGGCGAGTGCCGTGATGCGCGATTGGTGGACGCGACGGAAGCCGCGTCGGCCAGTTTTACCATCACTGCCGCTTACGATCGGTGGAAACAGTTGTTTCGCGGCGAGCTTGACCCCGTCAAGGCAATGATGTTCGGACAGATCAATATCAAGGGCAATTTGGGCGTGCTAATGAAGTACACCAAAGCGGCCAAGGACCTGCTCGAATGCGGCGGTCAGGTTCCCAGCACTTTTCTTGGAGAAAGAACCAGTGAGTGAAGAAATCATCGTTCATCGGACGGCACTCAGTATTCCCTATGCCTGGGCAGCGGGTCGGCACGCCACGCGATTTTATCGCGAGATTGCCGAACATCGTAAGTTGTTTGGCACGCGCTGCCCACGCTGTCAACGTGTTCTGTTCCCTGCTCGCAAGGCGTGCAGTCGCTGCTTCACCGAGACGACCGATTGGGTCGAGGTTGGACCGCGCGGGACGGTCACCAGTTTCACCGTTGTTCATTACGCTGAACCTCAGATTCAGCCGTTGCCGCCGCCGCTCGCCTATGCGTTGATTCAGCTTGACGGCGCTGACACGGCGTTCATTCATCTGGTCAGCGAGGTCAACGTCGCAGAGATCAAAACCGGTATGCGTGTGGAAGCCGTTTTCGCTGAGTCGCCGCAGGGGAACATTCTGGATGTGAAATTTTTCAAACCGATTACACAAGGCTGAGAGAGAAAGATGGAAGACATAGCCATTGTCGGCGTTGCACAAACGAAGTTCGAGCGCGAAAAGCGAGACCTTAATTATGCTGAGTTGGTCTACGGCGTGGTGACTGAGCTGTTTGAAAAAACAGGCGCGACGCATCAGGACGTGGACAACATTGTGACGGCTTCGTCCGATTTCTGGGATGGCCGCACCATTTCGAGCATGGCGATCCAGAGCGCGGTCGGCGCATATATGAAGTCGGAGTCAAAAGTCTCCTCAGATGGCACACTCGCGTTGCTCTACGGCGCCATGCGTATCTTATCCGGGCAATTCAAGACGACACTGGTGGTGGCGCACAGCAAAGGGTCGGAAGGCGCGCCCAACCTGATCGCCAACGCTGCGTTCGATCCGGTCTACCAACGTCAGCTTGGCATTGATTTTCACGTGGCCTCGGCTCTCCAGGCGCGCGCCTACATGCAGAAGTACGGCCTCACGGAACAGGACGTCGCGTTGGTCTCGGTGAAGAATCTAGCCAATGCGAAGAAAAATCCTTATGCGCAGGTGGCTGGTGATTTCACGGTGGACGACGTCATGAACTCCGGGTATCTGGCCGAGCCGATTAAGACGCTGGATGCATCGCCTATTTCTGACGGCGCCTGCGCCGTGTTGCTGGCTCATGCTGATGTGGCGAGCCGATTTACTGATAAGCCTGTTTGGTTGAAAGGCGTCGGCCATTGTCAGGATGGTTATTACTTGGGAGACCGCGACCTGACCACCTCGCCAGCCTTAGCCGCGGCAGCCCGGCGCGCCTACCAGATGGCCAGCATTGACGATCCGTTGAAGCAGCTCGACGTGGCCGAAATTTACGACGCATATTCCTATCAGGAGCTCATGTGGACGGAAGCGCTCGGATTTTGTCAACCGGGAGAAGGTGTCCAACTGCTCAAATCCGGCGTCACGGCAATCAACGGCTCGTTGCCGGTTAATCCGTCAGGCGGCCTGTTAGCGGCGCATGCCTTCCTGGCAGCCGGCTTGGTTCGTGTCATAGAGTGCGTGCTGCAACTACGAGGCGAAGCTGGCGAACATCAAATCCCTCATGCCAAAACGGCGCTGGCACACGGCAGTTTCGGATTCTGTGGTCAAACTCACTGCGTCTGGATTTTGTCGGCGGAGAGATAACATGCCTAAAAACGTTGCTATCATTGCAAGCGGACAAACCAATCATACGTCACGTCGCAAAGACGTGAACATCCCGGAGATGATTCGGGAAGCCGTTGATCGCGCGCTGACCGACGCCGAGTTGACGATTGACGACATTGACGCCGTCGTCATCGGCAACATGGAGCATTTCGAGGGTATCAATCTGTCGGATATGTGGGCCTCGGAAGGCTCCGGCGCGGTCATGAAACCGTGCATGAAAATCGCCACCGGCGGGACAACGGGCACGTCAGTGGCTGCCGGCGCATATTATCATTGCGCGTCCGGGTTATTCGATACGGTCTTGGCCATCGGATGGGAGAAATTGTCCGAAAGCGATACCACGGCTGGTATCATCACGGCATTTGATCCGATCGTTGAGCGATTGACGCTGGCCGGAGCCATCGGTGGATTGGCTATCGAAGCGAATTTGTATATGACCACCTACGGGCTCAGCCAAGAGCATTTCGCCAAAGCGGCGGTCATGGCGCGAAAGAATGCGCAAAACAATCCCCATGCGCATTTGAAACATGACCTGACCGTTGAGATGGTGCTCAATTCCCCGATGATTGCCTATCCGATTCACTATCTGGACATGTGTCCGACATCGGATGGCGCGTGCGCGGTGATTTTCGCCAGTGAGGATCGCGCGCGCCGGCTCTGCCCGCGACCGGCCTGGATCAAAGCAGCCGTATGCCGCCACAATCATCCTTACATCGGCGATGTCTGGTGGGACCGGAGCACGCTTGAATCGGCAGCGATTGAGGCCTACAAGATTGCTGGCATCACCAACCCACGCAAAGAACTGGACGTCATCGAGCTATACGATCCGGCCAGTTATGCCCTCGTGGCGTGGATTCAACACCTGCATATTTGCGGCCCCGGCGAGGGCGGCAAACTGATTGATGATGGCTCCATCACGATGGAAGGAGACATTCCCGTCAATCCATCCGGTGGCGTCATCTCGACCAATCCGATTGGCGCCACTGCTTTGATCCGCGTGGCTGAAGCAGCATTACAAATTCAAGGCAAAGCCGGCGCTCGTCAAGTCGAAGGCGCCAAGACGGCGCTAGCCACCGGCTTCGGTGGTTCATATTGGAATGAAGTATTCATTCTCTCGGATCGCCTATGAATCAGGAACCTCTGGAAAAACCGCTCTACATCAATCTGCATGCGCGTTTGCCGTATGCCTACTCGGCTGGTCGGTACGTCAGCCGGTTTCTCATCGCGTTGCGCGACGAATGCAAAATCCTGGCAACAAAGTGTGAGCGTTGTTCCATCGTGCTGACGCCGCCGCGACTGGTCTGCAATCAGTGTTACGGGCCGATGAAGGAATTTGTCGAAGTGGGGCCACAAGGGAGGCTGGCCACATTTTCGGTCATCAACTTTCCGTTCATTGACCCGTTCACCGGCGTTGAACGACCTGTTCCTTACGGCTATGCGATCATTCAGCTTGATGGTTGCTCGAATCGGTTCCCGCACTTTTTGCGAGAGACGGATTTGAGCCGACTGCGCATCGGTCAGCGCGTTCAAGCTGTGTTCAAGCCTGACGGTGAACGAACGGGCGCTGTGACCGACATCTCCCATTTTGAGATCATTGAGCCGTGACGGAGCCAAGCATGAGCCTTCGCCAGGCGTTAATTGATCACAAGAACAGTGTTCGCGCGCGGACAATGCCGATCATCCAGCGCGTGACCGAAGAGATGCTCAATTGGCGACCGACGGACGGGGTGTTGTCTGTTGGCCAGTTGATCCATCACATTGGACAAGCGGACATGGCCTGGCTCAAAGTATTGCGTCGCGCATGGGAGCTGGACGAATTTCTCAGCGTTCGGCTGGCGATGGATTTGCCTGCTGTCATCGGCGAAATCTCCAGCTTGACCGACGAAGTCCAGAGTCTGGAGATCACGCATCAAGAGCTGATCAATTGGATCGCTCATCAGTCGGATGAACAATTGATGCAACTCTATCAGGGCAGTAGATGGAGCCTCACGGCGCAGCAAATTATCTTAGGATTGTGCGAACACGAGAGCCATCACCGAGGTCAATTGGTCACCTACTTGCGTCTGTTGAAGGTAGATCAAGTGCAACCCTGGGGATTCTAACAACCGCCGAGTGAAGTAAAACGAGTATGGGAAAATTTTTTGACGAATTGGAACCAGGCCAGGAATTTGTCTCAGCCGGCCGCACCATTACCGAAGCTGACATCATCAACTTTGCCGGATTGACCGGCGATTGGAGCGAGCTGCACGTCAATCGCGAGTTCGCCGACAAAGGATATTTCGGTCAGCGAATCGCGCACGGAGCGCTCACTTTCAGTATCTCGACGGGATTGGCTGTTCGCATGGGATTGCTTGACGACGTGCTGATTGCATTTTACGGCATTGACCGCTTGCGATTTCGGCAGCCTGTGTTCATCGGCGATACACTGTGGGTTCGCAAGCGCGTCGAATCCAAAGAAGACCGTGATGAGCACAGCGGTTTGCTTACCTTCGCCACTGAAGTGGTCAATCAGCGTCAACAGGTCGTACTGAGCTATCAAGACAAAGTGTTGTTGAAGAAAGCTGGCTAGCAGAAGAGAGACCGCAGACGGGCGACGGCGACCGAAAGCTGGACACAGGCGGAAACGGAAGGCGGGGGACGGAGCTCGTTGGTTTTTGGTCTCCACTCCGGGTTTATTTCCCAGGAATCGCCCTTATGCGACAGCATGCCACGACGGATGAAGATGGGGCCACCGAGGTCACAGAGTTCACCGAGAGCCTTGCCTCCTTTGTGTTCTCTGTGCCTTCTGTGGCCGTTTTCCGGGAGGTTTAACGTGAAACAGGATTGGTGGACACGGTGGCGCCGTTCACGAGCCTTATCAGGCTGGCTCATCGCCCTCATTCATCTAGTCTCTGTTTATTGGTTGGCAGCAACGCCGGCGCTGGGACAATGGCAATCGGTCGGCGCCGTTCGAGCTGTCAAGCGTGAACAGAATCGCGTGATGTTGGATTGTCAGACGGCGCAGGTTGAAGTCACAGTGTTGGCCGCTGACCTGGTGCGTGTGCGAATGGCGCCGGGACGCGCGCTTGCTCCTGATGAGAGTTGGGCGGTGGTGAAAACGGAGTGGCCGGCTGTACCAGTTGAACTGAGCGATTCTAAGACGCTGCTGCGCCTGTCTGGGCCGGAACTGATCGTGGAGATCAACAAGTCGCCATGTCGGATCACCATCCGGGATAAGAGCGGTCGCGTGCTGACGCAGGATGATCCCGCCAAGGGCATGAGTTGGGAAGGCAAGGAAGTTCGCGTCTGGAAGACGATGCCGCCGGACGAGCACTATTATGGCTTGGGGCAGCGCGCGTCCTGGTTGGAACATCGCGGACAGTCGTTTGTGAACTGGAACACCGACGCCTACGGGTACCGGTGGGGTTCCGATCCGCTCTATCAGTCCATTCCGTTTGTGCTCGCGCTGCGTCAAGGCATCAGCTATGGCATCTTTTTCGACAACACCTATCGCAGCAGCTTTGATCTGGGCAAGACGCGCCGTGATCAATGGTCGTTTGGCGCTGAGGGCGGCGAGCTGAACTACTATTTTTTCTACGGACCAGACCCGAAGAAAGTCATCGAGCGGTACACGGAGCTCACCGGACGCATGCCGCTGCCGCCGCGTTGGGCGCTCGGTTACCAACAATGTCGTTGGAGCTATGAGCCGGAAAGCCGCGTGCGTCAGATCGTCGCTACGTTTCGTCAACGCCAGATCCCCTGCGATGTGA
Source organism: Blastocatellia bacterium (assembly GCA_025054955.1). Lineage (NCBI taxonomy): Bacteria > Pseudomonadati > Acidobacteriota > Blastocatellia > Blastocatellia bacterium. The sequence continues at coordinate 6,569 of JANWZE010000139.1, forward strand.
TTTATGTGGACATTGATTACATGGACGGGTATCGCAGTTTCACGATTGACCGGAAGCGGTTTCCAACGTTTGAGCAGATGATCGCCGATTTCGCCGATGTGGGCATGAAGGTTGTCGCGATCATTAATCCAGGCATCAAGAAAGAACCCGGCTACTGGGTCTATGAGGAAGGCCTCCGCGGCGAACATTTCATCAGGATGCCCGACGGTGCTTTGTTCACCGCGCCGGTATGGCCGGGCGAGTGCGTGTTTCCCGACTTCACCCGCGACCTGACACGCGCGTGGTGGGGCGGCCTGTACAGAGAATTGGTGCAAGCCGGCGTCAAAGGATTTTGGAACGACATGAACGAGCCTGCCGCGTTTGTCCAGACCGATCGGCAAACAGACCGCACCATGTCGCTTGACGCGATCCACGATGATCGTGGCCGTCGCACGGACCACCGCAAATCGCATAATGTGTACGGAATGTTGATGGCTCGCGCCACGTTTGAAGGACTGCGGCAACTGCGTCCCGAGGAGCGCCCCTTTGTGCTGACACGCGCCAGTTTCGCCGGCGGCCAACGCTATGCAGCAACGTGGACGGGCGATAATACCAGCAACTGGGAGCATCTGCAGTTGTGGATTCCGATGGTGTTGAACATGGGATTGTCGGGACAGCCGTTTGTGGGACCGGATATTGGTGGATTCATCGCTAGTCCGACGCCGGAATTGTACACGCGCTTTTTGCAAAGCGGCGCATTGGGTCCACTTTGCCGAACGCATTCGGCTAAAGACACCAACGATCAAGAGCCATGGTCGTATGGGCCGGCTTATGAAGCGATCAATCGTCGCGCCATTGAGCTGCGGTATCAATTGCTGCCCTATCTGTACACCGTCTTTGAAGAAGCGGCGCGAACAGGCCTGCCCGTGATGCGGCCGTTGATGCTGGAGTATCCGACCGACCGCGCTACATATCGGCTCGACACGCAATTTCTTATCGGGTCAGACCTCTTGGTTGCGCCGGTGTTGACCGAGGGCGCCACGAGCCGACAGGTTTACTTGCCAGCCGGTGAATGGTTCAACTACTGGACCGGCGAGAAACTGGTCGGACCGAAAACCGTTGAGGTGGCCGCCCCACTCGATCTCTTGCCGTTGTTTGTGCGTGGTGGCGCTCTGGTGCCCACGCAGCCGGTCGCGCAATACACTGACGAAGCGCCGATCAATCCGCTCATCCTGGTGGTCTTTCCCTCTGCCGAAGCTGTCGGCTCGTTGTACGAAGACGATGGATTCAGCCTTCAGTACCAACAGGGCAGGTATGCGCGGACGCGTTGGCGCTACCGGCGCACATCCGAACAGATGATGTTAGAAATCGGCCAACGAGAAGGCAACTATGCGCTGGCTCCGCGCGCCTACGAAGTGAAATTTGTCGGCGTTGATCACGTGCCGAGTCAAGTAGAATGGAGCGGGCGCTCGTTGAATCGTGTCAACACGCTGGCCGAGCTGCGTCGCCGCGAACAAGGCTGGACGCATGACCGGATCAACAGCGTGCTCTGGGTGAAAGTTCCTGACACAGGAAAACAGGAGACGATCCTGGCGCGATAAACAGGACGAACACCCGGACACGAACGCAAGAATGACGAACACCCGGACACGAGCGGAAGAAACAGAGGGCAGTTGCCACGACTCGCGCAATGCTACTTTATCTTGGAGTGCGCCGGCAAAGCGAAGCGGCGACGGCGCTTTCCGTCCCAACACGACGCACCAGGCCAAAGCGGCGTCGCGCCCTGCGGGCTTGCCGCCTCACTCCAAAACGCATGCTCCTCTGAAAAAGTGGCACAGGCGTTCCCGTCTGTGCTTCATTTTCATGCTTCGTGACGAGCCTGGGCTCATGGCCGATTCCTGACCTTATCTTGGAGTGCGCCGGCAAAGCGAAGCGGCGACGGCGCTTTCCGTCCCAACACTACGCACCAGGCCAAAGCGGCGTCGCGCCCTGCGGGCTTGCCGCCGCACTCCAAAACGCATGCTCCTCTGAAAATAGAATTCTCATCGTTCGTTGTGGGCTCATTGCCCATGAGTGATTCCCTTGAAAATAACCATTTTCATCCTTCGTGGCGTGCGCGGAGCATAATGGCGATTCCTTTGCGCATCCGCGACCGGCTTGACTGTGGCGCTCAAAGAGCCGATTATTATTGGCCGTTTGGGTCACGAGCAATTGGAGGTTCGTAGCAGCGCCGTTGATGGCGCTTTAGAGGGCGATCACCGGCTCACTACGAACTGATTCATAGAGGAATCGGCCATGTGCGTCGGAACGCCACGAATGATGAAAATCTGGGAGGGCATGCTTGGAGCGTGCCGGGCTATCAGTGCCAACAAGCACGCATGATGCGTGCGCTCCCGGCGCACCTGATTAGGAGAAAGGCATGAGTGAAGATCGCGCGACATTGGCTACGTTGACAGAGGAATCCAGAGACTGGCGTTGGTGGGTAACACGTTTGCTGGCCGGAGCGGTCGGCGTCGTGTTACTGGTTGCCGGCGTGTTGAAGTCCACAGACCTGGAGATGTTCATCAAACAGATCAAAGACTACGACATCATCTCAAACCGGACGGCGCTCGCTCTGACGGCCTGGGGTTTGATTGTTGTTGAGTGCGTGTTAGGTGTGGCGCTGCTCCTCTTTTATCGTCCTCGAATCACGCTGCTGGCGACAGGCGCATTGTTTCTTGTTTTCATGGGCGCAATTGGCTGGGCGTGGGTGACCGGTGCCACCGAGGATTGTGGCTGCTTCGGCGCATGGGCCAAGCGGACGCCGGCTCAAGCGATGCTGGAAGACGTGTTGTTCCTCGGCGCGATTGTTGTGGCGTGGTTCGGACATCGTCGCGTGGAGAGACCGCCCACACGCCTGAAAAGTTGGGTCATGGGGCTCACCCTCGTCGTCGGATTGGCTCTTCCGATGGTGTTTGGATTCCCACTTTCGGCCATCAGCCAGTCTAAGCCGAGAACGGCCGGCATGAAGCTGGAGACTCTTCAAGTTCAGGGGCTGGATCAGTACGACCTTCGCATTGGCGAATACCTGGTGATTTTGCTGGACACAGAATGTTCGCATTGCCAAGCTGCTGTGCCCCAACTGAACGCGCTGACGCAAGACCCGGCGTTGCCGCCGATGGTCGCGCTCTGCAAAAACGAAGAGTGGCGCCGGGTGCTTTTCGCCAACACCTATAAGCCGGCCTTCCCGCTTGGTCAAATCGGCGAAAAGGAGTTTTTGAAACTCCTGGCTGCTGGTGAAACGCCACGGCTGATGCTCGTGCGCGATCAGCAGGTGTTGAAAATCTGGGATAAAGAGGTTCCGCCAGCCGGCGAGATCAAAGCAGCTCTGAAATGAGTGACGCGCCACGCACGAGATCAAAGCAGCGATGAAGTAATACCAAATAGTCCAGAGAAAGACCGTGTTTGAGGAGTGACATGGAGAGTAGCAGCAGAACGTGCCAAGCGGCCGTCTCCGATTTCTGTGGGCATTTGGTATTCCTTCCTCATGCTAAACTCGTTCCTGCTGAGCCGGGCAAGCGGCTCGTGGGAAGGTAACCAGACGTACAACGTTCCGGAACGGAAAACGTCCAAGGCCAGCTTGCACCGGAGGCGCAAACGGCAGGTAGCCAGACGTACAACGTTCCGGAACGGAAAACGTCCGAGGCCAGCTTGCGCCGGAGGCGCAAACAGCAGGTAGCTAGACGTGCAACGTTCCGGAACGGAAAACGTCCGAGGCCAGCTTGCGCCGGAGGCGCAAACAGCAGGTAACCAGACGTGCAACGGCTAGAACGGAAAATGTCCGAAGCCAGCTTGCGCCGGAGGCGCGAACAGAAGGTAGCCAGACGTGCAACGTTCCGGAACGGAAAACGTCCGAGGCCAGCTTGCGCCGGAGGCGCAAACAGAAGGTAGCCAGACGTGCAACGTCTGGAACAGCAGGTCAAATAATAGTGGCGCGTTGGAGACGCGCCAAGATATAGGTGTTCGCGGCGAGCGGTTCACCTGCGTGAGCGACTCCATGGGAGACCTGCTGGCGCCCCTTCAGGGCGCGGAGGATTTGGGAGGACACTCATCCAGACGTTTCACATCTGGCTACCCTCGTGCGGCGTCTGCTGACGCCGCTTCCCAAGATCGCTCCTCTAA
>JANWZE010000140.1 GCA_025054955.1 Blastocatellia bacterium
GTGGTCGCGCGTATTTGCTCATCCTGGAGCAGTAAATCACGAGCGGCCCCGATATGAACGGCCATGATCTGAGCAGCCGTCTGCGCGTCTTGACGACGCATCGCTTCAATCAGTTGGGCATGGTGTTGATTGGATTGGATCAGTTGCTCCTTGCTATACCAAAAGAACGAGCGAAAAATCAGCGGCAGCTCGACCACCTGCGGGATCAGGGCGAGCAGTTGTGAGTTGCGACTGGCCTGAATGATGATGTGATGAAACTGGTTATTCTTGCTGGTTAGAAATCGAACTTTTTCCGACCGCACTTCCTCCGACGGCCACTCTGACCGAATGCAAGCTTCCATCTCTTCATACAATGCTTGCAATTGATCCAATTCGTCGGGCGTGATGAACTGAGCGGCTTGCTGGGCAGCGTACCCTTCCAACAAAATGCGGAGGTCGTACAGCTCTTTGACTTCGGTCGGCGTAAAGGCGCGCACCATCGTCCCTTTCTTGGGAATGGATTTAACAAGCCCTTCCGTTTCGAGCATCGCCAGCGCTTCGCGAATCGGCGTGCGACTGACGCCCAGTTGGTGTGCGATCCGTTCTTCAACCAGTCGTTCGCCAGGTTTCAAGACGCCGTAGACAATGGACTCTCTGAGCGTACGGTAAGCTTCGATCGTGTCCAATCGTTTTCTCGGCAATCGCGGTAAGCGTGCAATTTCACTCATACGTATTCCCCCTCTGTTGAAGTCTCTTCGGCACGACGGCCGTTCATGCACACGGAAACCGTTCGCGTAGCCAGTGGGTCACCGTTTGCATGGTCTGTTCGCGTTGATTGCCTTGGCCGGCCTTCGGCCCTTCAGGCGTGAACCAATGTCCAGCGCCTTCGATGAGGATATATTGTTTATCGGAACTGGCTGTGGCTTCGAAGATCGCTTGCCCATCGCTCGGTAACACTTCCACGTCAGCCGTGCCATAAACCATCAGTACGGGAACCGTGATGCGTCGGCTCACGTCAATCGTCGAGGCATTTGATGAGAGTCCCGACCATGAACTCAACCAAGCGCGCGGTGTCAGATAGCGGGCATAACCGTACTCGGTGAAGTTGAACACTTCCGGCTCAGAAGAGCGCAACGAGCCGCGCAGCCGATCACTCGGATCGAGCGAAAGATCAACGCAAATCGGATTAGCCATGGTGCGGTGAATCAGCAGGTACTTACCCAAGACGGCCTGCCGCTTGATATGGAGTTGCTGCTCAGGACTCAATCGGCTGAAACTGCTATCGGTCATCAGTTGTTTGTAAAAATTCTGACGCGCGATATGATCGCGCGCAATCGCATCAATGCGAGCGACGCGCGCGCGTTGAGCTTGGCGATATCGAGCAATGAACTCGGCGCTATAGCGTGTCGGTTCAGGCGGAAATCGAAAGCCGTTGGCCGGATTGTACATGTCTAACGTCGGATCACAGGAGAGCGGATCGTTCTCGTCAATCACCGACGGGTCAATGTTCATCATGAGAAACTTGCCTTGTCCGATATGAGCGGCTAAATGGATCAGCCCATCGGCTGGCGGCAGATCATACTGATTCAAGTCAGGTGGATCACCTGCCGGCGTGTGCTTCAACCGGTCTGGCGGCGCCGTCTGTGCTTGCGATTGATAAAACGAGAACAACGCGCCGCCGCCGCTTGCGCCCAACAAAATCACCCGCTCGTAATCACGATGCTGCTTCAGGAAGCGGATGCCGGCTGCAATATCTAACAAGATCGTCTCATGGATCGTGTCTACATCGTTACCGGTGTAGCGATTGTTGTGACCGAACGCAGCAAACCCAGCTTCGACTAGATAGGGAATGGCATAGTGACGCGTGTTATCGGTCCGCTGGTGCATAATGACGACAGCCGTCTTGGGGTTCCCTTTTTTATACAGGATGCCCCACGAGACGCCTTTGTCTTCAGCTTGCACTTGAACGATCTCGTGCTCAATCCCTGGCGGCAACGATGAATAACTGAAGAGTGTTGTGACCGTTTCCAATCGTTGTTTCTTGAAGCGTTCTTCGAGTTCTTTTGGCGATTCAATCATCGTGTTTCCCTCCGAACAATGCAGGCACAGATTTACGGATCAACGGATTCTCACTCAGTAAATCGGTGAATCAGTGCCTGTTTTTCATCGTTTCTCCCGCGTCGCCACCAACTTCGTGGCGTGTTGAGGCATAGGGGCGATTCCTCGGAAAACCTCCAAGCTCAGCTTGCGCCGGAGGCGCAAACAGCAGCTAGCCAGACGTGCAACGTCTCCAGCAGCAGACCAAACAATCGTGGCGCGTCTGCAGTCGCGCCAAGCCATGGGTGCTCACGGCGAGCAGTTCACCTGCATGAACGACCCACTGGGAGCACTGCTGGCGCCTCTGCAAGGCGCCTTGGGAATTGGGGATGATGTCCGACCAGATGTTTCACGTCTGGCTACCCTCTGGCGGCGTCTAACGACGCCGCGTCCCGAGATCGCTCCTCTAAAATAACCATTTTCATGCTTCGTGGTGTGCTTGGGCTCATGGGCGATTCTCAGTGCCATTGACTCAAACGCAATGACTTCTGTGTAGGCTGCCGATATAGAGTTCAATTTTGCAAAACCGAAAATTTGAATTGACAAGGTATGTTATGAATTGTAGTGTACATCGCGTGATAACACTCTGGAGTATCCTTCGGGATAGCTCCAGATTTTTTATAGTTGCTTGATCTCTTCCTTGAGTTTCCGAAGATCAATGAATTTGGCCCGCTCCAGAAGTTCCCGAGCGACGTGACCTCTGGTGGAGGCGACGATGATGCGCTTTCCGTGACGCTTGAGTCTGTTAATAGGGGTTGCAAAATCGCTGTCTCCTGAAAGAAGGACAGCGGTATCCTAGTTGTTCATAGTGTCAACCATTTCAAACGTAAGCTCGATATCGAGATTGGCTTTCCATTTGTAACTACCTTCGCCGGACTTGATCTTCTTGACCACCTTTGTGCCAACGATGTGCCCGTTGATCTCAAGCATATCAAGAAACTTCAACTGCCGCGTGATGTGCTCGTCTTTGCCGCTGTAAGCAAACACCTTCACATGCTCGCCACATTCCCGTTTCAGATAGGTCATCAGTCGCTCGTATGAAATCTTCCAGCCCAATGTCCGCTGGCAGTAGAAAACGTTCTCCACATCTATGAAGATGTATACCCTTCCGGTGATAAACTGACGCAACATTTTGGTGACGTCATCATAAGCACCGCAGGAAACAACAGAAAACCGACCAAAGGCTTGGCCATTGGGCCACCACTGAAGCCCGTGGGCCGTGTCACCAACGCTCTCTTCCCTCTAGGTTCGGTTGACGCAAGTTTCTCATATTCCACTGCTCAATCCATGCGGATCATTTCTCCTACGGAAATAGAATTTTCATCGTTCGTTGTGGGCTCATTGTCCATGAGTGAGTCCTCTGAAAAATAACTAATTTCATCCTTCGTGGTGTGCGCGGAGCACACGGGCAATTCCGAAAGTATACTTTTTGCCGTTGATTACATCTGCGAATACTTGGAGTTTAGAGGGGAGCGAAAGATATTTTTAAGGGGATTAGATTTTGCTACATCCATGAGTTTCTCTCCCTTTTATGGCTCGCGAATGGTTTCTACGGTATATAACTTATCCAATGCTTCGCCCATTTCTTCAAAGCTAGTCCATGCAGCACCCCGCGCTTCCTCAATGGCGGCATTTACTTCTTCTATTGCTTGATTTGCTTGTTGCAGGCTCTCTTCGTATTTCTCTAGTTTGCTCTCAAGCTGTGCCTTTACATTCTCCATGTCTTCGATTCTCTCGCACGTGGAGAGGCTAAAGGGGAGAACAAGTGACACGATAATGAGAATCCACAAACCGACGGTTGAGCCTTTAGGATTAGAATATCTGTCCTCCATATTGATGCCCATTACGGATCCCCGCTCGCTTGGCCAATATACTGCCATTCACGAGGGTGTGCCGAGACGTACTTCCAATACATCTGGCCCGTCCAGCGATCGTGTACCAAAACGATGTTATCTATTGTAATAACACGGTAGCGGTACATGTGAGCATAGAGCAACATCAAGCAAATCAATATAAGTAGAATAATAGTTTGCATGGTGAAAATTTTCTTGAGGGTGGCCAGTATTTCTTCTTTCGATAAAGGCATTTTAACAGACCTCCACACACATTCAGGCTCAAAGTAGGTTTGCCATTGGACAGCGGGAAACTCCGCTGAAACAGCTTCTGAATAATAAGCGATGGGCTCATCTGGTAGAAATATCAAAATAACGTTCTTTTCGGGCAATAAAAACCCTGCTCAGGTGAACGGTGTCGCCTTTCGTCACAAAGACGCTTTGGAGAGAGTTCCCTTTTTTGGCGCAGGGCGACAGAGAGATTTGGCACAGTTTCGGGAGTGTCTTTTTTGCCTTCGAAGACAATGCGTTCATCAATGGCGAAGCAATTGGTGTAAGAGGTGGCATAGGGTTTTGGGCTCAGGTGCTGAGCACGACCCGCCGGAAAACCTCAGCGGACCTCATTTGAGACAGCTTGGATGACATCTTCAAGTAGCCGTGGTTGAATCCGACAGTTGACTTTCTCAGCAGAAGCTAGATCGAGGATCTCGCTCAAATCCTGGCACACTCCACCTGGGTGTGATGATGGCGACTTGCCTTACAACTGCACCGGCCGTTCTCCTTACCACAAGATCACCGCATCGCCGTTAGCCACCTTCAGTTTCGGATTGAATTTGGGCAGTGACGGCTTGAAGTAACGCGTCGAGTTCCTCAATGCGCTGACGTAACGCTTGCTCACGCTCACGGGCCACACGTAATTCGTCTTGCCGCTGCTTCAGTTCCTGCTGATTTAGGCGATAGGTGACCAGTGCGGGACGATTCAATCGTAACCGCTCGATAAGAAATTGGCCCTCCGGTGTCGAACCTGTCAGATAGCCATCAGCTCCTTCATGCAGATGTAGGGTCAAATCATCTTGTCGAGGATGGAGCAAACGAATCTGGGGCGCGTGCGTTTCATGCCAGTAGCTTCCCTTGTGCGCGTTGCATTTGGAACAGCAATAGACCAGGTTGTCGAGCTGATCACTCCCACCCTGAGAGGTCGGCCGGTGATGGTCTATTGTCAACTCAGCGCCGACATCTTCTTCGCGAACCCCACAATAACCGCAGCGGAATTGGTAAAGGTAACGAACCGCATCACGAACTTCATCAGACAGCACATTGTGTCTCCAGCCTTAGGGTGAGGCCAGTAACTGACGGCCGGTCACAGCGCGATATTCCTCACAGAGCGCGGCTCGCTCCGTACGGAGGTGGTCGAGGTACTGCCGCGCCTCGCTCAGCAAGCGCTCTTGTTTAGCGAGAATCGCCGCGAGTCTTTCATTCTCCACTTCAACTTGGCGCCTCTCTCTAGCCAGCTCTTCTTGTTTCACTCGCATCTGCTCGATGGCTGGACGCAAAGCGGCTGCTTCTTCCGCATCGAGTTCGGCTACCAGCGCCCGAAGTGCTTCGGCTTCTGCTTCGCTTAAGCTCCCTTGCGCCTCACGTTGGCGTAGCCTGTCAAACTGCCGTTGTTTTTCATCACTCCACATGGTGTTCTCCGCTTGTTCCATATCAGACTACTGCTCCAACTGGCTTCTAGTCAAGCGAGTTGTTGTCCACCCGATTTTAGGATTTCTCTCCTGAAAATGGCCAACAGAGGTCACAAAAGGCACCGAGCGAGCAGAGGACTTTCGGTGGACTCTGTGACCTGCGCGACGTCATTTTCATCGTTCGTGGTGTGCTTGGGCTCATGGGCGATTCCGAACATTACCACCGATGGCACGGATTCACACGGATGGAAAATTATTCGTCTCCATCCGCATTCACCCGTGGTGAGATGATCGTTTCTCGGCGTTGTGGTTACAATATGAACAACCGCTCCGAAATGCTACGGTCGCGCCGGACTGAGCACCTCCACGACTGAGAGTTCTTCCAGTACATCGAGGCCATAAACACAACCCTGCGGCAAGTAATAACTATCGCCCGCGCCGGTGATGTATTCCCGTCCGTCAATTGTCCACTTGGCTTTCCCTTTTACCACGAATCCTGCAATGTCTACAGGAAAATCATGCGGATCGAAATGGAATCCGGCAGGGATATTCTCCCACAATCGCATTTCCATGCGCGGACCTTTCACGTGAATTTTTTCACCAAAACGACCGCGTTGCGCCTCTGCGTCTTTGACAATCATGAACGTCTCCTTGAAGGTGTTTTCCAAAACCGAACACACAGCACGAGCAATCGCCAAGCCCGCTTGATGAACGATTATGCTGTCGCTTTTTCAGTTGGTTTGAAAATCTGCACGAGCGCCACGCCAACCGTGACCATGATAATGCCGATGACCATCTGCGCATTGAGTTGTTCACCGAGAAACAAGAATGCCAACGTTGCCGCTACCAACGGTGTTAGCGAACTCAATGCGTAGGCGCGAGTGACGCTCAGGTATTTGAGCGAGGTGAACATGCCATACAACCCGACAATGCCTGAGAGAGCGCCGCCGGCCAACAACGCCAACCAATTCTGGACCGATGTTTCCCACAAGGCGCTCAGCCGCCCGGCCAGCATCAACCCGATCAACGCGACCACTTCGCTCGCCAGCGTGTTGACCAGAATGCCGGTGGATTGATCAGCCCCGTGCAGTTGACCGAGTCGCCAAAAGACGCCTGATACACCAAAGGCGATGGCCGTGAACAGCGCCAGCGGAATCGCGTAGTACCACTGACCCGTCACCGGCGTGCCGGTGAGTCGCCCCAGACCGAGCACAACCAATCCGGTCACCACCAGAGCGACGCCCAGCAGGCTTTTCGCGCCAAACCGCTCACCCAAGTATAACCAACTGGCCAACGCGCCCCACAAGATAAACGATTGCTGAACTGGGATAGTGATGGCCACACCACCCAGTTGCAGCGCATAGAAGTAGGTGAACAGTCCCAACGTGGCCAGCACGCCGGGGACAATAAACAAGATGATCCCCTTTCGCCCAATGTAGTGCGGTGAATGCGGCTGAAGCTGCCCGAATGTGTTTCTGCGGTACATTAACACGATCGCCAGGACTAACGACGGAATGCCACGAATCAACGGGCCGATCAACGGATCGGCGCCTTTGACCGCATGCGCTTCAAAGACGTTGGCCGAAGCGTAGCCAAGCACGCCCACTAATGCCCATAGCTCGCCAACTTCCACGAGCGACCTTCGCTGTTGAACAAGAACAGTGCCTTCCGTTTGATTCATCAGCAAACCTCACACACGCGGAAAGCACAGCGATGCGCCTTCTTTGAAACAATCCCTTCCGTTTGACTCATCAGTAAGTCTCACAGCTTCACCACCACACGCTGGATTTCTCCAGATGGTTTATTGGCCAACTCCTGTGGCAATTCTTCAAGCGTAATGACTCTGGAAATCAACGGACGAAGCGAAATCGAACCATCGCTCAGCAAGTTGACGGCGTGGCGAAAATCGCTGTGCGTTTTCCCTTCGCTGCCCACCACGGCAATTTCTTTATAATGGACATGGTTCCAATCAAGCTCAAGCGTGCCTGGCGGATATTGAGCCGAGTAGAGCACGACACGTGCGGCTTTGCCGGCCATAGCAAGGCCGTTTTGACCGGCAGCCTTAGTTGCTGCCGCCACGATCACCGCATCGGCGCCGCGCCCGTCGGTGAAATCCTTGACGAACTGAACCGGGTCCTCAGCCTGCGGATTGACGGTGGCGTCGGCGCCGAGTTGCTTAATCCAATCGAGCCGCTGCTGATCCACATCGCTGACGATCACCATAGCGCCATGTAGCTTGGCCAGCAGCAGGTGCATCGCGCCCATCGTTCCAGCGCCAATAATAGCGACGGTCTCGCCCGGCGCGATCTGAGCTTTGTTGATACTATGAATGCAACAGGCCAACGGTTCGATCAAACTGGCCTCTTCCAAATCAACGTGCTCGGGCAGCTTGACCACCTGCTCCCTCAACGGCGTTGTGTACTCAGCAAAGCCGCCGCCGATGATCACGTATTCAGATGGCTTTCTCGGTTCGTAAACGCGCACGCACAAATTATTATGACCTTTGAGGCAGTAGTAACACTGGCCACACCGATTGACGTGATCCATGGCGACGTGGTCGCCGGGTTTTAATGTGGTCTCCGCTTGGCCGACTGATTCGACAATGCCGGCAAATTCATGTCCACCGATGGTCGGATAGAGCGCCAGATCACCAGCAAAGACGCGACGCTCGGTCGTGCAAATCGCAGCAGTTTTGACACGAACAAGCACCTCGCCAGGCTCCACCGACCACCGCTTGATCTCCTGCAGCGACGCCGTCTTCGGCGCGGTGATGACGACGGCTCTCATCAATTCGGAATTCACTTGTCTCTCCATCTTTTTTGATCACACAAACAACAATGTCACGTCAAAGCGAAGCTCGATTGCCGCTTCTCTGCCGACACAGCCGATTATTGGAGCACATTCCAATTTGCCAAATCAACCCAGCTTGAAAATAACCATTTTCATCCTTCGTGGTGAACGTAAGTTCATGGGCGATTCCTGACTTTTTGGAGTGCGCCGGCAGAGCCAAGCGCCGACGGCGCTTTCGCTCCCAACACTACGCACCAGGCCAAAGCGGCGTCGCGCCCTGCGGGCTTGCCGCCGCACTCCAAAACGCATGCTCATACGCTCCTGACTTTATCTTGGAGTGCGCCGGCAGAGCCAAGCGCCGACGGCGCTTTTTCCTCAGAAAAAGTGGCACGGGCGTCCCCGCCTGTGATCTATATCTCATCGTTTCTCCCGCGTCGTTACAACGCTCTGAAGAACTCTTCCGATCAAAACGGGGGCGTCACGCCCAACTCCAATCCAAGGCTCGTGAGGTTTTGTCTGAGCGCCGCATGGAGAGGAATGCCCTCTGCTCGTCTCTGTTGTTCTGCATCGTGCTCAATTTCGCCGGGCACGTAGATACGGTCGCCGCTCGCGGCAAGCGGGCTGTGTTTGATGGTAGTAATCAGCTCGTCAATACGTTCACAGAAATCGTTGTAGTCAATGAAAGCTTCAATACGAACGGCTGCCAGCAGATGACCGCATCGTTGCGGCTGGGCTTTTTCGTTCCATGCGGGAAGATGATTGGCAAAGGCGCCGCCGGTGAGAACGCCGGTCAGAATATCAACCATCAAGCTGAGGCCATAGCCTTTGTATCCGCCGAGCGGTTGAATGAGACCGCCATCCAGGGCAATCGCTGGATCATCGGTTGGCTCACCGTTTTTATCCAGCGCCCAAGTGAGCGGAATCTTCTTTCCCTGTTGCATAGCGATAAACACCTTGCCCCAAGCCGAGGCGCTGGTAGCCATATCCAGCACAATGGGAGGATAGGTTTTGGCAGGCACGGCGACGGAAAACGGATTGGTTCCTAATAGCCGCGCTTTGCCGCCCCACGGCGCCATCGAAGGCGGCGCATTGGTTGAAGCCAGTCCAATCATCTGATGCTCGACGGCCATGATGGAATAAAATGCCGCGGCTCCAAAATGACTGCTATTTCTGACGCCGACTACACCAACGCCCGTGTGCGCGGCTTTGTCAATGGCTAGCTTCATCGCTCGTGAGGCGACGACTTGTCCGACGCCGCTGGCGCCGTCTATGAGCGCGGTCGTCGCCGTTTCCGCGACAATGGTGGAGGGCGAAGTGGGATCAATGCCACCGAGCCGGATGCGCTCAGCATACTCGCTGAGCAAAACCAGGCCATGCGAATCCACACCGCGCAGACTGGCCCACACGAGCGAGCGCGCTGTCAGTTCAGCGTCAACCTCAGAGAGGCCGAGCTTGCGCAAACACTCGACGCCGAAGCGCAGAAGCTGATCTGAGGCCACGTGTATGACATCAGGCTGTGACATCATCTCTCCTCACCTGAACCATAGAATATCACCCCGTCCGACACGATTATCGTGTATGACATCAGGCTGTGACATCATCTCTGCTGACGTGTGGGATTGATCACCTCGAGCGCTTCATCAACGGAAGCATTCTCGTGAATGACTTTGAGGAATGCCTTGACCATGCCCGGTGGATTGGCATGTGTCCAGATGTGCGGCCCGATAGCGATGCCGACAGCGCCGGCTTC
>JANWZE010000141.1 GCA_025054955.1 Blastocatellia bacterium
CCCAGGCTCAAGACAATTGAAAATCGCTCTGAGATAGAGGCGGGATACACGGCGCTGCCGAGCCTGTGCGGACTCGTTCGCCAATCTTATCGTTGCTTTTGCTTGCGGTAGTCTCGGCCGGTGATTTGCACCGTCTTACACATTTCATAGAGTCGTGAGCGAAGCCGTTCGCCGACGCGCTCTGTTAACGTTTCATCACTCAGGCTTGGTTCATCCAGGTAGTTTGTGGTGAAGATGGTTATGCGTTTTTGGTTGTAACGCATGTTAATAATTTGCGTCATCGTGTCTTGGACCCACGCTGTCGGCTTGGCCGCGCCCAGCTCGTCAAGCACCAGCACCTCGGCGTTGTAGACAGGTTGCAGAATGCCCGACTCGGATCGCTGCGATTCCGGATTGTAGCTGTCCTGAATCTCTTTCAGCAGATCACGGAAATCATAAAACAAACATTGCGCGCGCTTGGTTCGAATCAATTCTTTCACGATGGACACAGCCAGATGCGTTTTGCCCACGCCGACCGGCCCAATCAGCAACAGGCCGTAATCGAGATTGGGGTACTCTTTGACAAACTTCTGACAGATGAGCAAGGCCATCATTTGCGATTGAAGTTCCGGCGAACCGAGAGCGCCCTGTGGAGTGTAATTCTTCAATTCGCAGCCGAGGTATCGTGATGGAATTCGCGCGGCTGCATAAAGCTGTTCGACGCTGGACGTATTGTCCCGGCTTCGACAACGGCAGCGACGCACGTAGTGCTGGTCTGTATACTCCCAACCCGTGCCGTGGCAGAAGCTGCATTCCGTTGGTTGCACTCGCGCTGTCTCTTTCAACATCGGCTTGCCTTTTGTGTACCCGTACCAGTTTTCAGTCCGCGAGGCATTATAGGAAAGTCTTTCAGACCGTGCAACTGATTTCATCATCGAGCCGACTTTTCTGTTCAATGTATTGAATCGTCCTCAACCACCGGCCTATAATCCCCCGCTGTATGGCATCACGCATAACGATTGATGAGCAACTCGAACAATTGCGCTATGGATGTGTGGACCTGATCCGCGAAGTTGACCTCAGAAATAAGCTCATACGAGCTGAGCAAACCGGTCGCCCGTTGCGGGTGAAATTAGGCGCTGATCCGACGGCGCCGGATTTGCACCTTGGGCACACGGTGGTATTGCAAAAGCTGCGACAGTTTCAGCAACTTGGCCACACCGTCATTTTTCTTATCGGCGATTTCACCGGCATGATCGGTGATCCTACGGGACGCTCAGCCACGCGACCGCCGTTGTCACGTGAGGAGATTCTGGCCAATGCAGAGACCTACAAACAGCAAGTGTTCAAGCTACTCGATCCGGATCGAACCATCATTGATTTTAATTCTCGCTGGCTCGGTGCCCTGACCAGCGAAGACTGGATTCGGTTGACCGCTAAAGTCACGGTCGCGCAGATACTGGAGCGAGATGATTTTCAAAAACGGATGCAGCAAGGCGTCTCCATCAGCCTGCACGAACTTTTGTACCCGGTGGCCCAAGCGTATGATTCTGTCGCGCTGCAAGCTGATGTCGAGTTGGGCGGCACCGATCAGAAATTCAATTTGCTGGTTGGCCGCGACCTGCAACTGAAAATGGGACAAGAACCCCAGGTGGTCATCACGGTCCCTCTGCTCGTTGGCACCGATGGTGTACAGAAGATGTCCAAGTCGTACGGCAACTACATCGGCATCAATGAACCGCCGGATCAAATCTACGGCAAAGTCATGTCCATCTCCGATGACGTGATGTGGACCTATTGGGCGTTGCTGACGGGCATTTCATCGCAAGGACTAAAAACATTGCAGGAGCAAGTTGAAACCGGCCGACTCTCGCCGCGTGATGTCAAAGCTGCGCTGGCGCAGAAGCTCGTCAGTCAATTCCACTCCGAAGCGGCTGCGCGACAAGCCGCCGAACAGTTTGACCGCGTCTTTCGTGAGAAACAGGCGCCCGAGACAGTTCCTATGATGGAGCTCGTCGTTGAGCAAAATCCTATGGAGGTCGCCCGGTTACTCCTGGTCACTCAGTTGGCCTCCTCTATGCGAGAGGCTCGGCGACTGATTGAACAAGGCGGCGTCTCTATCAATCATGAACGCGTCAGCGATGTGAAAGCGGTCATAGACCTCAACGAAACGCGAGAGATTCTCTTGAAAGTCGGCAAACGACGATTTCTCAAGGTACGAGCGCAATCACGGTGAAGCACGCCGCCGGTTCGGTTTGATTGCATGACGAGTGATGGCGAGCGGAATGCCACCGTACACGCGAATAATCTTCTGAACCGGGCTTGGCATGATTGCATGACGAGTGATGGTGAGCGGAATGCCACCGTACACGCGAATAATCTTCTGAACCGGCTTGGCATGATTGCTTGACGAGTGATGGTGAGGGGAATGCCACCGTACACGCGAATAATCTTCTGAACCGGGCTTGGCATGGTTGCTTGACGAGTCATGATGACCCCACTAGAATAACCGCGCCCATGAATTGTTTGGGGATGTGACGGAACTGGCAGACGTGCGGGTCTCAAAAACCCGTGGGGTATCCCCCCGTGTGGGTTCGACTCCCACCATCCCCACCACACGCTCATCCTGGATGAAGCCACTGAGATCATAGAGTCCACCGAGAGCCTTCTGAGTTCTCTGTGCCCTCTGTGGCCATTTTGGGTAGAGAACAAACTTGATCTTGTAGCATCCTTAGGAATAGAATCTTGCTTCCTTCGTAGGGAGCAAGACTCACATAGATGGTTGTTGCTGGACATTCCGAGGATACGAAAGCGAGGGAATTCATCTGCTGTAATCCGATGCTGCCAGGCAGCCGGTGGCGGCAGCCTGTAGGAAGACAAGATGCCGAGCTAAGATCGCACATTGCCGCTCGATCCGTTCAGGTTCAGCCATGCTTTTGGGTTCCATGAACATGGTCTTTTTCGCTGCTCTTGCTATAAGCCCTACTGTTGTTCGGACTCCTGCCGCCGTTGCAGACAAGCACACAGGTAGCGAGATTCTATTCCAACCCAATCACCGGCGACACTCGATTCCGGTTGACGCTACAAAGCAGCTCCGTTTAGAATCTCCCCGGCTTTTTCAGGAGGCGTGGGTAGCTCTGTATAGTTGCTGCTGGAGTGTCTGTATGGAGAACCCAATGGTGAAACGGTTCATCCCGCCTGATCGTGCATCGGCACGCAGCAGTGGGTGGCAGACTGCGGTCAGCTACCGGAAGTCCGTTAGCCCACCGAAACTCAAGCTCGTGGATCAGGTGCGTCAGGCGTTGCGGGTGGCGGGGTCCCCTTGGCAGATACACTGGCTCGGAAGTATCCAAACGCCTCTCGTGAATGGCGCTGCCAGTGGAAGTTCCCGCAGGAATCGCCCATGAGCCTACGCTCGCCACGAAGGATGAAAATGGTTATTTTCAGAGGAATCGCCGATGTGCAACAGCGCGCCACGAAGGATGAAATACAATTCTTTCGTGAGGTGCGTGTGTTTCGTGGGCTATTTTCAGATGAGTTGTTCATGTCGTGTGGACGATGCCCAGAAACGATGAAAAACGCCCCAGGCGGGAACGCCTGTGCCACTTTTTCTGAGGAGTTCCACATGTCGTCCGGGACGACGCCCAGAAACGATGAAAAACGCCACAGGCAGGAATGCCTGTGCCACTTTTTCTGAGGAGAGCAGCGGGGTGTTATATAGAAAACCATATAACACTCCGAAGAAGTTGCAGAAACAAGATGAGCTCGTTGGCAGAGAACTTAAGAACCGATACGCACCGGTGTTGTAGGCCGCCAACGAGCGACCTCAAGGTGATATTCTAACCAAGGGTTGGGCGTCGATATGAGCCGCCCGTCAGTTTCGACCGGCCCTTTGGGGGTGATCGAATGGCGCACGAGATATGAACGTTCGGGAACTGATCAAGCGACATCAGGGCATTGAGATCCGCGTCTCCGCGGGGTCCGGCAGCCGTGATGATCCTTACGTGCTAGAAAAGTGTGACGTACAAGAAGCAGCGTTGACTCAGATGAATCTGCTGCGAGCAATCGGACGCGGGCTTGGCGAACTTTGGCGCATTGTCGAGTGGGCACCTTGCAGCATCGGTTCTGCTAACGAGCTAATTCGTATTGACACCGTTCGTTTCACGCAAATGGAGATCGAGACCATGACGCGCGCAGTGTTTTTCGACACGCGCGCCGTAGCGGGTGCGCCGCACCGGCTACATCCACTGATTTGTTGGCGCGGGCCTGCTGGTACTCCAGTCCTGCCATATGAGCTAGGTTGGCTGCACTTCGACAAAGTGCTTGATAACGCCCGTTCCGGCGAATCTTTCGATCAAACGATTCAGTATAGCGGCGCGGGTGCGAAGGCAGCCGTTTACGTATACAAGCGGTCCGGTGCACGCGTTGCGGAACTTGAACGGGCCGCAACAATAATCCTCAATCTCAACCCCGGGATCGTAGACCCATGGCCGGTCGTCGAAGTCGGGCCGTTCGCGGTCAAGAGTTTTCTTTTGGGCAAGGATTTGACGATGCTGGGTGTTGCGGTTTGTGATTCCTACTTTGTGAAAGTGCGTCTTACGTTCGAAGACGACCTTAAGATGCGGGAGCTGATGACGTTCACCTTGAATGTCCTGGTGGCCTGCGTGCAGCAGGCTTCGGCCACAAAGCAGTGAGCGCATCGTCGCCTAACCGCTGGTTGCAGGCGACGCGCATGAAGCCGCGCGTGCCTGAACCGGACCGTTAGGCAGCTATGAAGCGAGCACGATGCTTAACTGGTTGCCATGCCTGATGCTTTTCTTACGAAGACTACAACTATTGAGGGGGTGAAGGAAGTAATTCGTAAAATTGCATCCGTTTGTTTGTTTGTTTGCCTTGCCTTTTCATACGTGCGCGCTCAGAGCCCGCAAGCGCAAAGAGTCGCCTACGACTACTCTGAGATGTACGAGACATTGAACCCAAGCATAGTGAAGATCCACGCTGACGGGACAACTGGCTCAGGATTCCTTGTCGCTGAAAACGGTATCATTGCCACAAATCACCACGTGGTACAAAACTCTAGATACATCGCTGTGCAGTTCGCCGATGGTCGGAAAGTAAGAGGCGAGATTATAGTATTGAATCCTCGCTACGATCTCGCTCCGGTGAAAGTGAATAGCTCAATGGTTTCTTCCATGCGACCTCTTGCATTGCTACCACCCGATAGAGATTCGACTGTGAAACCAGGCATTCCAGTTGTTGCCTTCGGTTCACCGTTAAGTCAGACGTTCTTGATAACACAGGGGATCGTTTCAAAAGTTGAAGAGGAAGTGCTGTCAGGAGACTTTCTTGTCGGGCCAGGGAATTCCGGTGGGCCACTCGTGAACCTCGATGGAGAGGTAGTCGGTATAAATACATTCTGGTCAATGGAGGGCAAAAATGCTGGACTAGCAGACGAACTGAGACGGCAAGCCATCGAACTTGCCGAGCCAGCAGAGTCTCATTTTAGTCGGACCGAGTTTGAGTAAGCCTTGTCCAGGCTCAAAGAACTACAAAAGATCACGGGAACAGAGTAAACTCTGACGTCTTGGCGGAAGACCTGTAGGTGAAAAACCGTATGAAGTTTGAACGCATTACAGTAGATCCGAATGTTTGCACTGGCAAGCCGTGCATCCGTGGGCTCCGATTCCCGGTTTCGCGCTTGCTTGGACTCTTGGCCTCAGGAGAGACGAAGGAAACGATTCTCACGGCGTATCCCTACCTGGAGGCTGAGGACATTGATGAGGCCTTGCTCTATGCCGCTTTTCTTGCCGAAGAGGAGACTGTGGAGTTTACCAGGTGAAGTTTCTCATTGATATGCCGCTATCACCAGGGTTGGCTATCTGGCTGGTGCAACAAGGTCATGATGCTGTGCATGCTGTTGAGTTGGGATTAGCCCGGGCTTCGGATGAAGTGATCTTGGAGCGCGCTCGAGGAGAACAACGGGTGGTTGTGACGGCCGATTTGGACTATCCCCGTCTTTTGGCTTTGACACGAGCGGAAGGGCCTGGCCTGATACTCTTCCGTGGCGGAAATTATAGTGAGCAAGAGGCGGTAGATCGCCTCAGGCGAACTCTCGAAATGATTCCAGACGAGGAGTTGCCAAACTCCATCGTGGTCATTGAGAAGGGGCGGATTCGTCGGAGACGGCTTCCGCTTGAACCAAGTCCTTAATGTGCAAAAGAACGTCTTTGCCTAACACAGCATTCACCCGACGCCGCTCCGCTGGGCTTTGCGGCGCGGGTGATGCCGACTGTTCGGCCCCAAGAAGGAGATCAGACAAATGAAAGAAGCATACATTCGGTTCATGGCACCCGTTGATTCAAGAAGCACCGGATCTCTATTCGAGATCCTCGGCAGGAAGCTCAGAGAGAAAGTCGAACGCGTACACTTAATGCTTTCCTCGCCAGGAGGGACAGTATTTCATGGACTCTCAATTTACAATTTCCTATAAAGGAGCGCCCGTAGAGGTTCATACATACAACTTCGGTACAGTCGACTCTATTGGTGTGGTGATCTTTTGCTCGGGGAGCAAGAGATTTTCAGTCCCGCACGCCAGGTTCCTCATTCATGGTGCTCAAGCGAACTTCATGGGGAATCAATCACTGGACGAAAAAAATCTCGAGGAGCGTCTAAAAGGACTCCAGAACGACTATAAGAACATCGCTCGCGTTATTGCAGACGCTACGCAGAAACCCACCGACAAAGTGCTAGACGATATGAATAACCGCACGACACTGGATTCACAAGAGGCCAGGGTTTACGGTCTTGTTCACGAGATAAAGTCCACACTGTTCCCGGCTGATGCCGATCTTTCTGTTGTGGGAGAGGTGGCTCAACCCATGATTCAACCCATGCAAGTCACTCGGCCAATACCAGGCCCTGGTCAGCAGATACAAGTCCAACATTTGACTGCTCCTCAGATCGAAGGCATTACCAAGTCAGACTGTCTTATCATGGAACCTACTTTGTGGTCTAACAGGCGCGTCCAGCCGACCGCTTCGCTCGGTCGCTCCGCGCCCTCGCTATGCGGGGCGGCGAAGCCGCGAGCGATTAGCCTGAAAAGGAGATACAATGACGACATTCTACGAAGAGATGAAACGATGTGCGATTTGCGGAGAGCAAAACGAGTGCGTAGGAATTGCCAGCACTAGTGAATTCGGTTCGCCAGACCTGGATACACGCCCACCTGAGATGACGCGTTCAACCATTTTTACTTGGGTGGAGCGGTGTTGGATTTGCGGCTACTCTACCTCAGACATCAGCAGAGCGTCAGATCAAACAGCGGCCATTGTAAGGAGCGCACCGTATCGCAAGCAACTGACCGATGCGACCCTGCCCTACCTGGCGAACAGTTTCTTGTGTAAGGCAATCCTCGATGAAAGTGTAGGTGACTACGCCTCAGCAGGTTGGGCAATCATACATGCAGCATGGGTGTGCGATGATAGTGAAAAGCCTGAATCAGCTAAAGAATGTCGTAGCAGAGCAGCCGATATGGTGTTAAAGGCAATCGAGGCAGGACAGGAGTTCACAAAGCAGCGTGGGGGGGAAATTGCTATCTTAGTAGACCTGCTGCGTCGTGCTGGCAGATTCTCTGAAGCTAAGGAGCTGATTGCGAGGAAACGTGACGAGATAAAGGATGACATTATTTTGAAGGTGCTTGCATTTCAGGCACAGTTGATCACCCGTGGTGATG
>JANWZE010000142.1 GCA_025054955.1 Blastocatellia bacterium
AGGATGACCGATGGCCGCCGCGCCGCCGACCATACTGCATGTCTTCAGGAAGTCTCTCCGCTTGATCTTCAGCATATGATTTTGCCTCCTTTAGCCGCTGGGAGCGCACGCTCTGGCGTGCCAGCCTTCGGCGCAGGCGCAGCCTGACGCTCCAACGACGGCACGCGCGCTCGATCCGGTTGCCCGTGCGCTCCCAGTGCGTGTTTAGGCTGCTTATTGTTCAATCGGGTAGCCTGCTGCTCGCCAGGCGTCCATGCCGCCCACCATGCTCGTAACGTTCACATACCCAAATTGCCGGAGCAGCGCAAAACCCATCACGCTCCGGTGACCTGCCTTGCAGTAGACGACAATGATGGTCTCAGGATCGGCGGGCAGTTCGCGGAGCCGTGACGGCAACTGATCTAGCGGAATGTTCACCGCGCCGGGAATCCGCCCAGTCGCAAACTCGGCCGGTGTGCGCACATCGAGTGCCAGGAACGGCACATTGCCCAACAGCATCGCGTTGGTTTCCGCAATCGTGATCGAGCCCCACCTGACCGGCTTGACCTGCGTGAGCATATCATCCCACAGCGTGAGGAACTGCTTGTCACAGGGCGGCAAAACCCGCGTCTGTGGCTGAGGAGGCGTCACGGTCACGGGCGTCGTGTCGGTGGGGAATCGAGCTGCTTTCCAAGCATCAATGCCGCCGACCATGCCTCTAACGTTCACATAGCCCCATTGGCGAATGAGCGAAAAGCCAAGCGCGCCACGATGCCCCACCTTGCAATAGACCACAATGGGCGCCTCGCGATCGGCTGGCAGCTCATGCAGTCGTGCGGGCAATTGATCAATGGGGATGTTCACCGCTCCGGCGATCCGCTCGGCTTGAAATTCCGCCGTGGTGCGCACATCAAGCAAGAAGAAGGGCACGCCCGCTACTATCATGGCATTGACCTCTGACGGACTAATCGAGCCCCAGCGGACGGGCACAAGCTGCGTAAGCGTCTCATCCCACAACGAGATGAACTGCTTCTGAAACGGTGCGATATTCTGCGATTGCCCGACAGCCGTCAGGCCGCTCAAGGCGAATGTAACGGTAAAGATGATGACTAAAAGTTTATGATTTCTTCTCATGTGATAACCTCCTTAACATGAAATTATGGAATCCGGTCTACAACTACCTGCTCATTGGCTCTGGGATCCGCAGCATCCAGGTCTTCCCGTGTGAGGAACAGACTCCGGTTGCCATGGCAGGCGCCGCAGGTGCGATTTTGCGGCGTCACCCGCTGAATGTTGTGTGGAGCTGCCGTCTTCCAATTTGGATAATCGTCGAAAAATGGCAATAAGTTCTGGCCAAAGTAATCGAATGTATTTCTGGCGATAGGATTGTGGCGCACAGGCACATAAGTGTAGGGATAGCCCGGCACCGTGTTGCGTCCGATCTTAAACAGCACGAGCTTTTGCTGCGGGATGCGGCGATACTTCCCTTGCGCATCTACGAAACTGTGGCACGTGAAGCAATTGTTGTACGCCACCGCGTGGCACACCTGACAACTGACCGTTTGATGTTTGGGAATCAGGTGGGCCATTACACGTGATGTAGCATCTGGCAAGGCGCGATGGCAGTCGGTGCACTTAGGTAAGCCTTGCACCTGCCAGCGGCTTTGATACTGGATGCCGTCGCCATGAAACGCTTCTTTATGACAGGCCAGGCAATCCATGCCCTTGGTGAAGTGCACATCGGCCGGTAATCCCTCTTTCACTGTTCCGAGATATTCAGCGCCGGCGCGCGTGCCGTGGCAGGCTGCGCACGTCTCTTTCATCGGCGGTTTCTTGAAGAATGTATGGCCTTGAATCAAGCCCCCGCCGACGCCTTGCGGGATGCTGACGTGACAATCACCGCATCCGGCATGGCATTTGTTGCAATCCATCGTTCGCATCGCGTGCAGCCGATCGAAATTCTGCTGCCCAGCCCTGAGCAACAACGCCTGATCCTGACCGGCCAGCGTCTTGTGCAAACTGGTTTGGTGGCTCGCCACCGTCGCCGCATGGCATGCGCGGCAACTAGCGGTCGGTTCGATCATCCCTTGATGCGCCGCCCGCATATCCGCCGCCGTGGCTGCTCCTGTTGCTGCATTGCCGCCGTGACAGCTCGTGCAACTGAGTCGGCCATGCACAGAACTCAGAAATGTGCGGCTGACGAAGAAATTGAGAAAATAAGGGCGATCCGGCGCGGCGCCACAGCCGCCACCTTCTTCTTCTGGCGGCTGCGCCAGCGACAATAATCGCCCAGAGTTACTATGACAATCGAAGCAAGAATTGGCTTGTGAGCTACTACTGCCTTCTGCCTTGAACGATGCACTCCTTTCCACATTCATGAGAATGAAAAGGGCCAACAGGCAGAGGCTCGTCACAATCACTTTCATGCTTCGGGCGATTGGTTGTTGTTTGTGCATACTCACCTCCTGCGGCCATGGCTGCGAGACTGCGCGCGGGGGCAACAGACGATCTACCCGCGTGCCACGTCACGCGCAGCCTCATTCACTAACCTCCGGCAGCTCGGCGAGCAGTCGCTGCAGCTTGCAACGCGAACTCTTTGGCCGCCGTCAGCACACGTTGAGCCTCCCGCGAATTGTGGAAGCCCGTGCTGTTTTCGGCGGCAATGAAGTCCCAGCGGATTTGCGCCTTGCGGTGGAGCGCACGCGCCTCAGCGAGCGCTTGCTCGTTCACGCCGGGCGTATCGGCTGCCGACTTGATGGCCTGAATCGCATTAACCAATGCCACCTCTGCCTCCTCAAGTAACCGAGCCGTTGTGTCTTGAATCGCCTCCACTCGCGCCCGCAACCGAGCTGTGTCGCGGCCATGGCAGCGTGAACAGCTTTGCTCCATATGCTTGAGCGGACTTGTCCACCAGTGCGACGTGATCCGCTTGTCTGACTGGAACGGCATGTGACAGTCGGCGCACGCCAAGCCCAGTTGAAAGTGCGGACTGTCGGCGGTGAACAGTTCGTACTCAGGATGCTGAATCTTGATGATGTTGGCGCCAGAAATCGCGTGCACGAAGTCTCGGAATCCGATCTCGTCGTAGAAACTTTCGATCTCTTCGATCTTCGTGCCTTTGGCCCACGGGAAGACCAGATAGCGATCAGGCCCACGGAAGTAGTACTCCACGTGGCACTGCGCACAGACCAGCAATCGCATCTGATCGCGCGTGAGCCGATTGATGTCCACGCCTTGCTGCTGGAGCGCCTCGCGGAGCGCCGGTCGGCTGATACGTAGCGCCATCGTCTGTGAGTCATGACAGTCGGCGCACGCGACAGGGTGCTTGGCTTGCTCGGCCATGTCATAAAATGGCGTCCGGTAAAATTCCGCCGGCCCGCCCTTCTCCATGATCAAGCGAGGAACAGCGGCGCTCTTGCAGGTCATGCACGTGCCGGGCTTTGCGTTGCCGAGCCGACGTGTCATCATGGCGTCGGTCAGGCTGTAGAAGTGCCCACGCTCCTCCTTGTAATCAATCGAGAACGGATTGCCGGCGAAGATCGTCAGCAAGCGCGGGTTCTTTTCCAGCTTATCAAACGGCACCGAGCCGCCATGTTTGGTCGGCTCCATTTCTTGTGTTTTCAGATAGCTCTCATAATGGAGCGGAAAAAACTGCCCCCAGACGGCCGGGTCTGGCTCGTCCGGCGCAATGAATTGCGTCGGCGAGGCCGCGAAATCAGCCGAGAAGCCCAGCACTAATGCAATGAATCCAACCACGATCCCGATTTTCAATTCTCTTCTTCTCACGTGTGTCACCTCCTGAAAATCCTTGGAAGCGCCCGCGTCCGGCGTACTCACTCTGGTGAGGCCCACTGAAAGCGGGCGCTCCTAGGTTTATCTCATTCGCGGCAAACGTCCATTCATGAGCGATTCCCTCGTGGACTACCGCAGCGCGTTGATGGTTGAGACCAGTACCTGCCGGGTGAAGCTGGGATTGTGCACGCCTTTGGTGCCATCATGCTTGATGAGCAGATAGTTCCACCCTGCGCGCACAACCGGATCAGATGTGGCGAAGACCCGATCCCCACCAGGGGCAACCCGAATATCGCCTATTTGAGTATAAACATCACGTCCATCAGCCAGCCGGAACTGGAAGCTGATCTGTCCGCCGATGCTCAGAATGTCAGCCAGGCTGGAGATTTGCCGCCCATCCAGAGCAAAGTTATCGGTGAATCGGCCTGTGGCCGGATCATAAGCGCGCACAACAGCGATTCGATCACGCACGGCTAACACACGCCGTTCGATGGCCGTCTTCAGTTGCGCGAATAACCCCTCAATTGGCCTTTGCACAAACTCCTTGGTCATCGCCGGGCCGTGGCACCGCGCGCAGGAATCGTCAGCGGTTCGGAACGTGTGTCCTTCCTTGCCCAACGTGTAATGGCAGGTGACGCAGCTATCGCCGGTGAACACCGCATGGGCTGAAGCGCCGTTCAGTGTGTCGTTCACAAAGAAGACGTTCTTCCCCATCAGCACATCAGCTTCAGCAGCCTGATGCGGGGCCGTGTAACGACCAGCGTCGGCAGCATCCCATTGGATACGGCCATTGCGCGTGTTATGACAGGTGATGCAGAGCGCCCCTTGGCCAACGCCTACTGCCTCAAAGCCAGCCGGCAGCATCGGCGTGTCATTTTGCACCCGCAGCGCAAAGCCGGCTCCATGACAAGCCGTGCAGGTGATCGGCTGGACCAGGTCCCGCGTCAGCCCCAGACTGGTCAGGTAGGCCACGTCAGCCGGCGTGCCATCGGGCTTCTTCAACACACCAGAATCGCCCGCAAAAAGTTGTGGCAGCCAAGCGACAAACCCTTGCTGACTGTGGCAGCGACCGCAGTGGTTGGCCCCCGCTCCTCGGGCTTCAACAGTAGCGACTTCCAAGGCCCTGGCGCGATCAGCGTGCTTGCTTCGTGACCACTCGGCAAAGGGATTGCCTTGGAAGGTGTCCGCCTCAATGCTGCTGCCTAGCAACAACAGACCGAATAAAAATAAGCTTGTGTATTTTGCCCATCTAATCACTTTCATTTCCACCTCCTTTTGCTTTCGAACCGATTCAGATGAAAGCCATCTTTTTGATCCTTCTCGTGGTTGCTAGTCGAGATGCTGACGCATCCCGGATTCGGCACGCAGAATTGAGACGGCCAAAGGCGGACTGCGGAAAATCATCTGACCAGGCGAACTGACCGACAGGATCAACACCGCACTGGACACATTGCCAAACCAATAGGCGGATGACGAGCTGGTATGAGGCGTGACAGAGCAAGCTGAGGCCCAACTCCGGCGGCATGGCAACGTGTCCTTGGAGTTTCGCATTGGCGCTCGGAGGCCAAATTGCCGTCGTTGCGCGAGCATCTGGTTGGTGATTTCACGCTCCAGAGCGGCGTTGTTCGCTGGCCACGAGTCGGGAGTCAGCAGAGCAGCACCACCTGGCTCGCTGCCAAAAATCCAAGGCGGGTTCAGCCTTGCCGCCGTCTTCCACCAGGTTTTTTCACCGCTCGTTGTTCCCATGAAAACCTCACATCAGACGACCACAACTTGCAGGTAAATAGCGCAATCACTGTGCCAAACTAAGCTGCCGGCCACCGTGTCGTAAGTGGTATTGAAACTAAATGGGTTAAGATGTCTCTCCGAGTGATGAGCCGAGTGCTGACATTAAAATGGGTTGTTTGCTGTGGGGTATTTACTCAATGCTGCGCAATAATGCGCGTTTCCAGTGCCCAGCCCACGATGACCCATGTTGGCGTTGATCACCGCGATGGTGGACTACGGATTCGGTAAATGGCCGAGGTTCCGGTTGAATTATCTTCTCATCGTGATCCCACTATCCAGATTTGTCACCGAAGAGGACCTTTTGGTTCCGCCTAAATTGTATTCTCATCGGTGAGCCCGACGGCCTTCGCCAGCCGGTCCATGATGGCTCGGCCCAGCCCCACCTCCGGCACTGGTTCGGCGTAGATCACGTCCAGCCCTGCCCGATCCAATCTGTGCAGGCAGGCAAACAAGTTGACCGCCGCTTCCTTCAAATCACCAACTGGTGAAAGCACTTCTATTCTCGCGTAAGCAATGTTCTCTGGCGGGCGCTGAAACGCCAGAAGCCCCACTCTTTTTCCTTGGGGAATGTAGGGATTGTCGCCTCTCAGGATTCGAATCGGTGTTCGAGGCGAATAGTGACGCGGTAATTGCCCTGGCGCTTGGGGCCTGGCGGGATCAATGGTAGATATGGTGACTTTTCCTATGATCTGCTCAATCTGTTCAAGTGGTAATCCACCCGGCCTGAGAAGCACGGCCACTGGTTCACTCAAGCTGATGATGGTTGATTCAACGCCAACCTGGCATGGCCCGCCGTCCAGGATCATGTCCACCTTCTCGCCGAGTTGTTCCTTGACATGCTCAGCGGTTGTGGGACTCAAGTATCCAAACGGATTGGCGCTCGGAGCCGCCACCGGTGTGCCCGCTGCTCGAATCAGGTCTAATGCTACCGGATGAGCGGGCATTCGCAGTGCCACCGTCGGCAGCCCGGCTGTCACAATCTCCGGCACGCTCTCGGATTTCGGGAGTACCAATGTCAATGGTCCAGGCCAAAACCGATCTATCAACTTTTGCGCCCGTTCATCGTCCGAGGCGCACAACTGCTCCATTGAAGAAGCGTCAGCAATATGGACAATCAACGGATCGAATCGGGGACGATTCTTGACCTCGAAGATTTTGGCCACAGCCAAGGGATTGAGCGCATCGGCGCCCAGTCCATAGACCGTCTCGGTGGGAAAGGCCACCAGTCTGCCAGCCCGGATCAGCGTCGCCGCCTCCTGAATGGCTGATGAAGTCGCACCAACAAGTTTCATGACCCGATTGTATTTCTCATGACTGCTTGCCGTCCAGTGTCGCCAGCATCGGCTCGCTTTGCGCCTCATGGGTCTTTTGGATTAACATTGCAACTCGCTCGATCCGAAAAATGAAAAAGGACGGAAATCAACGTGTGTTTCGGGGGCTATCTTCACAGGGGTTGTTCATGTCGCTGGTCGCGACGCCCCGAAACGAGCAAAGACAATCACAGATTCACTGATTGACTGGTTGTGAACCTGTTGATCAGTGAATCTGATGCCTGCATCTTCTCAAGGAGGCATTATGGTCAAACAACACCGAGGCAAAAAAGAGGATTATCGCATGCGCACTCATCTGATTCACGGAAACTTCGAGAGCAAGCGCTGGGATTTTGATCATCACATTATTCCCCCGATGTCGGCTTCATCCGCCTATCGGCTTGGTTCGGTTCATCGGGGCGCTCAAGGGTTCGTTGAGTTCGCCTCAGAAGAAGCCGAGCTGAGCGGGCACATGCCGATCTATATTTATGATCGGTTGGATGAACCGACGCGCGGCCTGCTGGAAGAGAATCTGGCGTATGCTGAAGGCGGTGAGACGGCTGTGTGTTTTGCCACCGGAATGGCTGCCATCAGCGCCGCCATTGGCGTGACGACAAAAGCTGGCGATGAGATCGTTGCTCACCACATTTTGTATGGGTGCACGTACAGCTTGTTCACGAATTGGTTGCCACGCTGTGGCATTCAGGTCAGATTTGCTGACCTGACAAAGGTGGAGAGCTTTTCGCAGGCAGTGACAGATCGAACTCGCGTGGTCTATTTCGAGACGCCGGTGAACCCCACAATGGAGCTAATTGATATTGCTCAAGTCAGGCGCTGGAGCGATGAAATAAAGGCCCGTTATCCACACAGGGAACGATTGATCATGATCGTTGACAACACATTCGCCACGCCGTACTGCCAGCGCCCCCTTGCACTGGGGGCTGATCTGGTCGTGCAAAGCTTGACCAAGAACATTGGCGGATTTGGCACTGATATGGGTGGCGCTGTTATTGGTCCACTCCACTATCATGGCCCGTTGCTCATGTACCGTAAGGATTTTGGCGGCGTGCTCTCGCCCAAGAACGCGTGGCCTATTCTGGTGTATGGTTTGCCGACGCTGGCGACTCGAATGGTGAATCAGCAAAAAAGCGCCCTGCGAATTGCTCAGTTTCTGGAGCGACATCCGAAGGTCGCTCGCGTGTCGTATCCTGGACTGGAATCATTTCCGCAGTATGAATTAGCTCGGCGGCAGATGGTCAGTTATGATGGCAAGTTTGCTCCCGGCTCGATGATCTATTTTGTTTTGAAGGGCGACGAAAAAACCGCTAATGAAGCTGCTGAGCGGTTCATTGACTACATCGCCACCTACGCTTACAGCATCACGTTGGCCGTCAGCTTGGGGCAAATCCGAACCTTGATCGAAGAGCCTTACTCCATGACGCACTCTGCCTTGCCTGATGAGGTGAAGCGTCAGAGAGGGCTTGAGCCCGGCGCAATTCGCCTCTCGGTCGGCTTGGAAGATTGGCATGACATCATTGAGGACCTGCGCGTCGCTTTTGAGCACGTCTGAGGTTTAGCTGCTGAGAACGCCGAGAGTTCACAGAGGTTTTCCTGTTTCTCGTTGCTCTGCGTTCTCGGCGAGTTCTGTTCGGGCAGACCGAGCAGATTGGCCGATTGCCCGGAAGGCAACACGTGCTGTACCATCAGGCTGCCGATCAAGCTGAATGAAGATGGTCAAGGTCGCAAGCTCTCACAGGTTGCCTTAGTGGTTTTTCTGGTCACTAAGGCGCGAAGGCACCAAGGCTCAGCGAGCGAAAGACAGTGTATTTTTCTGTTTCTTTGAGTCTTCGTGGCCTCTCTCTTTTTTCGACTTTTTAGACAAGCTCTCAGCACAAGCTCTCAGCCGATGACTGCCTGCACACACTTCCAGTCACGGAGAGGCTCCTGATTTCAGGAGTAAGGTCGTAGGGCGAAAGTCCGGGGCTCTCGCCGCAGCAAGAGCCCGAACTTTCGCCCGCGGCTTAGAAGTTATACCTCACCGTGAAGATCATGCTTCGACCGCCCGGCGTTGCTCCTGTCAGTCCCAAGTGAGACCAACCCAGGTTCAAATCCGGTTGCGTCGGTCCCAGCAGCGTGGTTTCCGACAGGAAGTTGGGCGGCGGGTAAATGAACTGACGGTGGTTAAACACATTGAAGAGCTCCCACCGCGCTTGCAGGTTGTGACTCTCAGTGATGCGGATCTCTTTGACCAGCGCCACATCGAAGTTGTTCACCTCGTCGGTGCGGAACCGGTTGCGTCCGGCATTGCCGACAATGCCCGAATTGGTGCCGGGAACGATCCAGTAGGCATTCGGGTTGATCGGTCGGCCGTCAGCACCGGTGCCTGTGACCAGGTTCCGGTCGCCCGTCGGATTGATCGAGACGCGCTGCGAGAAGGCAATCGTCGTAATCTGACCGGGCAGGATGCCCAGCGCATTGTTGTTGTTGAAGACCGAGTAAGGCGTCCCGGATTGGAATGTGGTGATGCCAGACAGCCTCCAACCCGCAAGCGTATGCTTCAGGAGGCGATGCTCACCCTTGTAGCCAGGGACATCCCAGACGTAGTTAATAACCAACCGATGCGGACGATCATAGATCGAGCGACCACGATCGAGCCGCGCGTCCAGAGGATTCGCCGGCAGCGTTTGCGCCAGCCATGCGCCCAGAATGTCGTCGCTGGTGCTGATGTAGCTGGAGTAGGTGTAGGCTGCGCCAAACTGCACGCCCTGGCTGAGCCGCTTGTCCACCGACGCTTGCAGCGAGTGATACCAGGACTGCGCATGACCATCGCCGACCAAGATGGACCCGCGCGTCGGATCGCGCATGAGCACCGCCGCGCCGCCTCGCGTTGTTGCCTGCAAGAACGGGATCACGCTTTGGTAGACCGAAGGATTCCGATCTACTGCCGCGCGGAAGAAACCAATGTTGGTCTCGTACTCACGCACGAGCTTCAGCGCTCGCGTGCCAACGTAACCGATGTTGAGCACGTAGTCGTTGAGGAATTGCCGTTGGATGGTCAAGCTATACTGATTCGTGTATGGCTGGCTCACCCGCTTGTCGAGCGAGAAGTAGCGATACGGCAGCAGGTTTGGATTGCCGCCCAAGCGCACGAAATCTTGCGGCGTCGGAGGTGATGGCCAGTTGCTTCGCAGGAAGAGCCGCTGGCCTGAGATTGGCCCCTGCGCCACTTGCACGCCGCGCGGGAAGTTGCGCGAGGTGTTGAGCAAAATGTTCTGGAAGATCTGATCGTACGTGAGCGAGTAGCCGCCTCGAATGACCAGCTTATCGCCGCCGGTCAGCCACCCCAGCCATCCATTGGGTTCGGTCCTGGGATTCCAAGCGAAGCCCAGTCGCGGACCCCAGTTGTTGATGTCCGGCTTGGCGTTGGAGAAGAAGTTAAACGGCGTTCCTGTATACTCGTATCGCACTCCTAAGTTGAGGGTCAGCGTCGGACGGATGCGAAAGTCATCCTGAAAGTACGCGCCCAGTTCGGTCAAGCGGCTGGGCACGTAGGCTTCACCTGCGTACTGATTGAACGTGGCGTTTTCATCCCGCAAGAAGGCGCGCAGGCTGGGATAGGTGACTTGTCCATCCACAATAGGAGCAAAGAACGAGTTCAACTGCACGCGGCGAATGTCCACACCTGTACGCAGCGAATGCCGACCCACATTGAAGGTCAACTTGTCAGCGTACTGGTAAATGTTATCGGTGCGGAACTGTGGGAAGTTAATGTTACCCAGACCAAAGGCCCCGCCTACTCCACCAACCGAGAACGCGCCAAATCGGCGAACGGTGTCACCCAGCGGGAACGTGATCGCCCGCCGGTTATAGGAGAAGCGGAATTCGTTCACCATGCGTGGCGAGAAGACGTGCGTGTGGACGAGCGTCAGCCCTTGATTACGCACGGCCGTGCCAATCTCCTGGCCACGCAGTGACGTCGGCAGGCCCGGATCCTCGCTGTCGTCAAAGAGGTAACGTCCGGTGATGACGTCATTGTTGCCAAGGCGATGATCAAGTCGAGCCAAGAAACGATGAAAGTCGGTATCGTATTTGAGCGTTTCCACAGCGCCTCGGTTAAACCGCGCAAACGGGATCAGCAGAGCAGGCTGACCAGCCGCCGCGACGTTAACATTGAAGCGGGTGGAAAAGTCATTGGCCACTGGGAAGGTGTTGGCCAGGAAATCAATCGCTTCCGGCCGGAACCCTTGCCCAGCAGCGTTGGCTCGAATCAGATCAAGACCTTCGCGAGTGATAGCATTACGAGCGGCTGCACCAATCGTGCTGCGCAGTAGGTTGAAATCATACGAGCCGAAGAAAAACGTCTTGTCCTTGCGCGCTGGGCCGCCCAGCGTGAATCCGCCCAGGTTTCTCACTTCGGGATTCTTCGCCGCGCGCAGCGCTTGATGCTTGGTCAAGCCGCTTTCCAAACCGCCCCGATAAACGCGCTCTTGATGCAGCGTCAAGGCATCCAGCCCGTTGCCTGCCCACGTCCAGTGCACCGTGCCGTGGTATTCGTTCGTTCCGGACCGAGTGATGACATTGACGACGGCGCCCGAATTACGACCTTGCTCAGCATTGAAGTTGTTGGTCACGATTTGGAACTCAGCGATCGCTTCGGGCGGAACTGTCTGCCTCGGGATGGAGAGCGAGTCGTCATTGTTGTTGGCTCCATCGAGGTTGAAATTGTTGGAGCGCGAACGGCCGCCGCTGGTGGCAAATCCCGCTCCAGGCATGCCCGGCACATTCGGCACGGTGCCCGGCGCCAGCAGCGCCAAACCCGTCAGCGTATTGCGTCCGGGCAGCTCAAACACACGCCGGGATTCCACAGACTTGGCGACACGTGCCTCCGTTCGATCAAGCACCTCGGCGCCTGCCGCCACCACTTCTACAATCTCAGTAATATCGCCGACCTCCAGTCGAATATCCACACGCGTGATAGCGACAGCCCGCACTGCGACCTGCTGTCGGACTTCTTTCCTGAAGCCGGCCGATTGAACAGTGATAGAATAATTCTCCCCGACTGGGAGCGAATCGAAGCGATAGAACCCGGTCTCATCGGTGGTCAGCTCGCGAGTTAAACCGGTCTCCTCGTTTTTAACTGTTACGGTGGCTCCCGAAACTGGGTCGCCTCGAGGATCGGTGATGACCCCAGCAATCGAACCTAAGATAGTTTGAGCAGAAGCCATCCCAACGCTCCCAGCGATGAACAAACTAATTGCGATCGTTGTGAGTGCTATTTTTTTCATAGCCTCCTCCATTGTGAAACTTCAGATTGTTTGGGAAAGCGGAACCTCTACGGCACGGAGCCTCATCCTCATCGTTACCGTGCGTAGAGACGCACACAACTTTGGATTTAGTGACGATGCGGATTTAGGTCAGAGTAGGCGGGCTGCGGAAGACCATCTGACCTGGGAAACTAACCAAC
Source organism: Blastocatellia bacterium (assembly GCA_025054955.1). Classification (NCBI taxonomy): domain Bacteria; kingdom Pseudomonadati; phylum Acidobacteriota; class Blastocatellia; species Blastocatellia bacterium. Next base: position 12,334 of record JANWZE010000142.1, read on the forward strand.
AGCGTCAACCACGAGATCGGAGGATGATGAAAACGACGGGTTAATACTGTCTCGGTCCCAGGGAGAGTGAGACTGACTAAGGACCGAGGCAGGTGGTGACTCCCGCTGCCCTTGGATCGAGTATTCGAGACTTGCCAGGTAAAAGCTCCCGACGAAGCTGATCTCGAATGAGCAGCGCCTTCATCTTTATGATTTGAGTTGTTCTGGTGGAAGGCTCGTAAAGAATGAGCCAGGGAAGGCCCTATCACATAGAAGAAGCTGAGGGCCAATAGCAAACCTAAAGGCCTCATCATCTGTCGCCTGGTTTTTTTACCGGTAGAACACATGATGATAGCCTCACACTCAAATTTGCTTGCCTAATTTACAATGTTGATATAGACTCTGTCAAGCATGGTGCGGCTGCGGGACAGCAAAGCAGGAAAAGACGAATTGAAGCGAGCATTGACACCGGTCGGGCAACGCCTTCTTCAAGGCGTGATCGAGTGCGTGGCCGAGCGGGGCACGGCGCCCACACGTATTCGGGATATTACCAACGCTGCGGGCACGACCGAAGCGGCCTTCTACCGCTTCTTCACCGATCTGGAGCAGGCCGTGCTATATGTCATTCGCCAGTATTGGCGACGATTGAATCGTGTGGCAGCGGCTTATCGGCGAATTCAATCTGAGCCTATGCAACTTCTGGATCACCTGATTGGAGAGCTGTTGGTCTCTCACGCAGATGATCCGGAGACAGCCGAAGATGAAGCTAAGGTGTTTCGCATCGTGGTGCGTGAGATGCGTTCGCCAGAACTAAGCCAGAAGATTCTTGCCGATCCTGAATATCGCCGTTTCGTCAACACCTGTGTGGCAATCATTCGGTCGGCGCAACGTCAGGGGAAACTCTCCCAGAAGCTCAGTGCCAAGCTGCTGGGGGAACTGCTGGTTCCTGTTGTTCACAAGGTCCTCTTCTTGCAATCCGTCCGAGGGATTTATCACCCGACGGAAGCGGAAGCGCGGCAGGTTGTGTGGCGATTGCTGGGGCGTGAGCATCAGACGTCGGCAGGGAGGCGGAAAGCATAGCCTGCAACAGCGGTTTTCACAGGAATCGCCCCTATGCGATTGCTCGCTACGAAGGATGAAAACGGAGCAGAGGCGGGAACGCCTGTGTCACATTCTCACAGGAAGATCGAAGGCCCGTCGGTGGTGGCAGAATTGCTGTCAGGGATGACCTACGCAAGCGAAACCCGCTGACATTGAGGCTCTGCTTTGCCGGTTTATGCAACTTGTCTTCTCCATCTCTCGCCACAACGTGACCTCAGTCGAGCATTCGTTAGGAAGGCAGGAGACCTCTGCGCTGTGCGCTCGAGGCGATTACTTGACGAGTTGTGAGAAGACGTAGTCGCGCTCCTTTTGGCCAGCGTGGCAATTAAAGCAGGATGAAGCCACGTCAGCGTTCTTGATCAGCGGCTTGCGCGTTTCGGGATCAAACGCCTGAAAGCCCCAACCACCCGTTTCGGCAAATCGCCGCGGGTCTTTCACCATGATGGCTTCGACTTTTTTCTTTCCCGCGACGTAAGCTCCCTGCTCATTGACCGCTTCGTAGAGCACGAAGACCAATTGACTGCCGGTAGGATAGCGGCCTGCTGTTTGGCTCGCTTTCAGCCCAACGTTGTTGACATAGATATGATGGATGCCGCCAAAGGATTTGTAGAGCGGATGCTTTTCATCGAAGATCACCATGCTTTTGACGTGCGTCCATTGCCGATAATCAGGCAATGTCAATCGCTCAACATTGCCGGTGCCCTGCGATGCCAACGTTGTCATCGAGGCGTTCTCACCAGCTTGCACAATCAAAAGCAGTGTGATGAGAGCAATGCCAACGGTTATGACTTTCGGTTTTTGACCTCTCATAGTTATTCCTCCTGTGGTGCAGTTCATCGCTCGAGCCGTTTGGCTACCGAGCTTTTTTCAACGGGTATGGTAAGATACAAATCTGCTGTAAGGCCGTCAATTAGGCACTTTTTGGTACGTTGGTTACCAAAAAGTGAATGAGCTGTTGAAGCAATTCAAAGGCAAATCCCCATGAGCTTGGCGCACACCACGAACGATGAAAAGTTAGTAGTAGCACCATTACTGGCGCGTTAAACGGCGATGAATCGCCTGACTACAAACCTGTTTTTGCAGGCAGTGGGCAACTCAGCTTTGGATCGGCGGATTAGGGCCTCCGTAGTGTCAAATTGATGTCCATAATTTGTCCATATTTTTCTCGAATTTTGTTCTTCCTTATAGACGGATTTTAGACAACCGAGTAGAATTACCGACGATGCAACGCAAGCAGTATCCAATTAGAGTTGTAGCACGACGAACGGGGCTCACGCCTCATGTGATTCGCATGTGGGAGAAGCGATATAGCGCCGTGACGCCGACGCGCACAGCTACCAATCGGCGATTATATTCAGAGACTGACATTGAACGGTTGCTGTTGTTACGGCATGCGACGGAAATTGGCTATAGCATTGGGCAAGTCGCACAGTTGTCTACGCAGCGATTGATGACGATTACGGCGCAGGCTCAGGCCGCTGCCATTGTCCCTGCGCCTGACGGCTCGCGCTCTTCGGGGACAAATAACGCGGCGCAGTCACAAGAGGCCAACCCACAAGTTCATTTAGAGAAGTGCTTACAGGCGATTCGACAACTGGATGCGGCTGAGCTGGATGCTGCGCTGCGTCGTGCTGCCGTCTCCCTAAGCCGACCGGTGCTGCTTGAACAGCTCGTCTCGCCGCTGATGCAGACCGTCGGCGATTTGTGGCGAGAGGGTCAACTGAGGATTGTCCATGAGCATGTGGCGTCTTCGGTCGTTCGAGCTTTTTTGGCCAGTCTGGATGGAGCTTTTCAAGTCGCCGAGACAGCGCCCACGCTGATTGTCACAACCCCATCGGGCCAATGGCACGAAATTGGCGCGCTTCTTGCCGCCTGCGCGGCAGCAGCGGATGGCTGGCGAGTGGTCTATTTGGGGCCAAGTCTGCCGGCTGAAGAGATTGCTGGCGCTGTTGAGCGCCATCACGCCAAAGCTGTGGCGCTCAGCATCGTGTACCCCGGTGATGATCCACGCTTGGGTCTGGAGCTGCAGAAGCTGCGGCGCTACTTACCTACTCATACAATTCTGGTCGGCGGCCGCGTTGCTGATCAGTACATCGAGTTTTTAGATGCCATCAACGCCGTTCGGCTCGGTGATCTCTCTGCGTTCCGAACTGCCCTGCAAGCACTGCGGTCTCAACAACCGACGGATAGCTAGGAATAAGGTGTGGCCACGCCTCAACGAGTACTCAATGTGAGGGCTGCGCCGGTTGGCTTTGCCCATCCGCGGCGCTGGGGCATCAGTCTGATGGAGGCCTGGCAACTGGCCTTCGATGCCATCCTCATGCACAAGCTTCGCTCATTTCTGACGCTGCTGGGTGTGATTATCGGTGTGACGGTCGTTACCACGGTGGCCGCCGTGATCGAAGGCGCCGAACTCTACGTGCGCGAAAAGATTGCCGATTTGGGCCAAGGGATTTTTCGCGTCGAGAAAGCGAGCTTCGAAGTGATTGGCGACTTCAGAGCATTTCTTCAAGCGCGGGCGAAGAATCCTGATTTGACGCGTGAGGATTATGAGGCATTGAAAGCGCGCGTGCCGAACGCTGTTGCCATCGGCGCCAAAGATTCATCCACGTTGCCCGTCAAGTACGGCAGCAGCGAAATCAGCGAAGTGAACGTTCAAGGTGTGACGCCCAACATGGTTGATTTGAGTAACGTGACGATTGAGGTCGGGCGCTATATTGACGATACGGATGAGCTGCGGCGCCGCGCTGTATGTGTGATTGGCGCTGACATTGTCGAAGGCCTGTTCCCGCAACTAGACCCGCTCGGCAAGCAGATCAAGATCGGCGACCAGTTCTACACGGTGATCGGCGTGGCCAAAAAATTAGGAAGCGTGTTAGGGCAGTCTCAAGATAATTTCGTCATTGTGCCGTTGTCCACCTTTCAGAAGCAGTTTGGCGCCCGTCGCTCGCTCTCAATCTACATCAAAGGCGACCCGGCCGTCCCACTGCAGCGAGTTCAAGATCAAACTCGCGTGGTGCTGCGTAGTCGGCATCAGCTCGCCTACAATCAGGAGGATGATTTCAGCCTTGTCACCAACGAGGCAACCGAAGCGCTCTTTGGTCGGTTCATTGCCGGCGTTGCTGCGGTGGCGCTGCCGGTCACAGGGATTTCGCTCATCGTCGGCGGCATCGTCATCATGAACACGATGCTTGTGTCCGTCAGCGAGCGCACCAAAGAAATTGGTATTCGCAAAAGCGTTGGCGCGCGCCGCCGCGACATCACCATCCAATTTCTGCTGGAGTCATCACTCTTAGCGGGCGTGGGCGGCGTGATCGGTGTGGTCATAGCGCTCATCATCACCACGCTTGGTTCGCGCGTCATCGGCATCCCCATGGCTCTGCCCCTGTGGGCATTGGCCGCTGCGTTGCTGGTTTCGACCGGCGTTGGACTGACATTCGGTATTTACCCGGCATTCCGAGCTGCTCGCTTAGACCCTGTTGAGGCGATGCGCACAGAAAACTAAAGGAGTCATTTACTCCTTTCGTGAAGCGATTGTATCATTAAGCTGCGGCTCGATGGTTCGCTGAGCCAATGCGTCACCAAGCAATTTCTTATGAAGCTGAATCGTCAAGAGCTGATTGAGAACGTGGCATTCGCGGCGACTGCGATTCGCGCCCACAAGCTGCGCTCGCTGTTGACTGTGCTGGGCGTTGTCATTGGCACGATGACGGTCACGGCTGTGTCATCTGTGTTGACAGGCTTGGAGATTCAAACTCGCGAATACGCTGAAACGTTTGGGCCCAATGTGCTCTACATTACAAAGTTCGATAAAATCGGGCCGCGTTTCAGCCGTCCGCCGCAGGAGGAGCGCATGCGCAAGCCGCTGGTTTATGAAGACGCTGTCGCCATTGCAGCATTACCCAGCGTCGAGGCCGCCAGTCCGTTTCTCATCTTGGGCAGCTTCGGCCCGAGTGGCACAACCATACCGGTAAAATACCGGGGCGTCGAAGCTAGCAATCCGATTCTGTTCGGTGTGTGGCCGAATTACCCGGAGGTGCGAAATGTGCTGCTCAAACAAGGACGCTTCTTCACCGCAACCGAACATGATCGGCGGCTCAAGGTTGCCGTCATAGGTTCGTCTATTGCCGACACGTTATTTGGCGTTGTGGACCCGTTAGAAAAGGAAATTGCCATCGGCAACGACGTGTTTCGCGTCATCGGCGTGTTGGAAAAGGGACCGGGCGGCTTATTTGGCGGAGACAATGTTGAAGATCGAACAATCCTCATGCCGTATGCAACGTTGGAGAAGATGCATCCCGAGCTGGAAACGCTCTCAGTCATTGCGCACTCACGCGACGGCCAATTCAATCTGATGGTGGACCAAATCACCGAACTGATGCGCCGACGCCGTGGCGTGCCTGCTGACAAACCAAACGACTTCGGACTCAATGAACCGCTCGGCATCTTTGAAGCTGTGCGTGACATCAGTGGGATCGTCGCTGCCATTGTCATTCCGATTTCGGCCACAGGCTTGCTCATTGGCGGAGTCGGCATTATGAACATCATGCTCGTTTCGGTCACCGAGCGGACTCGCGAGATCGGCGTCCGACGAGCAATCGGCGCGCGCCGCCGCGACATCGTTCAGCAATTTCTTATCGAAGCAACTGCGCTGGCACTCGTCGGTGGGGCGTTGGGTGTGTTTGTCGGCGTGGCAATTAGCGCCATTGTACACCAATTCATCCCGGAGATCCCTTCGCAAGTCCCATTGTGGTCTATCATGGCTGGGCTTGGCGTTTCGATCGGTGTCGGCCTCACCTTTGGGCTCTGGCCGGCGATCAAAGCGGCCCGCTTGGACCCGGCAGTCGCACTGCGTTATGAGTAGGCCCTGTGCGTGGGAGCTTAACTGTGATTATCTGGGCAGCACGCCAAACCGCTGTAGTGATATGATCCAGACTCGATGATAACAGGGGTCAACTGTGATTATCTGGGCAGCACCCCAAATCGTTCCTCTAACGCACGACGACGAAATTCAAAAATCTCATTCAGCCGCTTGCTGACTATCAGCTCGTGCGCGAGCGTACCAATTGGCCCGAGCGGCAACATATAGTGCACAATGTCCTGCATGCGGACGCCGCCTTCGATCTGATCAAACAGATGCTGATGATGCCAAAACCGATACGGCCCCCATCGTTGCTCATCAACGAACAGGTGTGGCTCACTGACATGAGTGATCTCCGTGACCCAACGAACAGGCAGTCGCCCAATCGGCGTGATCGTGTAGGTGACGATCATGCCGGGATACATCCGCTCTGGCAGAGGTGAGGTGACGCAAAATCGTAACCATGCTGGCGTGATGAGCGGCAAATTCTGCGGATTGGAAAAGAAGTCCCAGGCTTGTTCAATTGAGATGGGTAAGCATTGGATACGATGCAGGCGATAGAGTTTCAACCCGCCTCCTTACCAGGCCTATGTTGGGTAACGCAACGCACAACCTCTTCGATAGGATTTTGGATGAATAGTCGGATGGCGGCTATGCCTGCTGCGCCACAGGCCAGCACGTCAGAAAAATTCCTCAGATCAATGCCGCCAATACCGAAGACGGGGATCTGCGTTTGCTGAATGATCTCTGCAAACGGCTTCAAGCCGAGCGGCGGGCCATAGTGCCGTTTCGATGGTGTGTCGAACACAGGACCTAGCACGACAAAATCGGCGCCGCCCGCTTGCGCTCGGTTCACCTCTTCAAGTGAATGAGTCGAGACGCCAATTAGAAACGATGCTCCCACGTGCTTTCTCACAACCTCCGGTGGGAGTGATTGTGTGGTCAGATGGACGCCGTGCGCGCCACACGCTAGCGCGATGTCAAACCGATCGTTGACCAATACCTGCGTGCTCGAGCCAACGGTGGCGACTACGACTCGCTCAACCAGATGACAAAGTTCACGTGCCGGTAGGTCCTTTTCACGAATTTGGATTAAATCAACGCCGGCCCGCGCCGCCTCTTGCACAAGGCTCATGAGATCGCCTGCGTCAACGGCTCTCCGGTCGGTGATCATGTATAGCCGTGGCTTCTTCAGTTGGCGCTGCATGATCATTCGTCAGAAGACGCAACAGTTGCTTGAAATGAAATGCCTCCCAAATGCCCAGAAGAATATTGAGAATGCCCAAGCCCGTGACAGCCCATCGGACTGCATGGCTATTCATAATGCCAATCAAGCTCGGCGCTTGGAACCGTTGGACTAAATAAGTGAGAAAGAGGTTATCACTCCAGTAGCTATACCACGGCGATATAATCAACACGGCTCCGAGTTCGAAGAACACCAAAATGTACAAGACAATCGTCAGCTTAGCAGAAAACATGTGACTCAATTGATTCTATTGTTACCAACCAATCATAGCGCCTGGCAGCAAACCGACCCCAGGGCGCTTGACAGGTTTCAGGTTCGTTCCTACGGAGCGATGGCCGCCGAATTGAAGATCGTAATCCGTCTGTGAAGCGCCTTGCAGTCATCAGACTGGTTACCAGTGGTTGAGCTCTTGGCAATGACTGATCACTGGTGAACGGGCAAGCTAACACAGGCTTTCGGGGATGTCAAATGCGTCGGCGTGAGGAGAGGTGGAGATCATTGGTTGGTTTTGTCACGCAGCAGAGAGTGCTGTAAAAAGCTGTCAGAACTCGGTCGGGTCGAAGCAGAGAGCGGAATTTCCTCGATTACCATATAGTAGGGAATCTGCAAAGCAAAGCCGCGGTTTTCCGCCGGGTCCAGCTCATATCCGCCGGGAACCCGCCGAGCCAATTGGTACCATGGCCGCCCACGAACTCTAATTTGGTAATCGTACTTCGTCATTTTTTCACCATCGCAACCGACCATACTTTACATAAGGCCGGCGCGTGATTCGACGTGTTTTCCGCTCGATTGGTTGCGTTTGCTTCTTACCCGATCAGCCAATCATGACGACTTCGCTCTGAAGCGCTGCTCTGCCGATGCAGAGCAAGCTCTATTCCGTCCTGAGAGAGCAACATTAGGTGTACCGGGATCGGGCAAGACTCTACCTAACTGATCTTCTAAGGCGTAGATAGGTGTTGATTAGAGGTCTTATGGATGGTCGCAGGTTAAGTATTTCTCTGTTTCGCCTTCGAAAAACTGGTTTCACTAATGAAACGAACACGTCTCAAGCCAAAAAGAACGAGTATCTGGGTTCTATTCTGCTTCGTGTCAGTTGGAATAAGGTGCTGAGCAGAAAAAAAAGGGGGAGGTCCGTTGGGGGCGGAGCCTCCCCAATCAACAAGGAGGAGGGTCAGTTGTGGGTGAGGTAAACTTGTGACCCAATCAGAGGCCCTCCAATCTGATGGGGGATAGATTTCTGGGCTGGCGTTGGTTCAATACAATATGCCACATAGACATTAGTGATGTCCTCCTTTGATTGACCAACGATACCATCAAGAATGTTACCTCCTGCCTCAGCACTGAAAATATGATTGCTGCCTACAAGCAACTGGCTTGAATGATGGAGAGCCGTGACAGATTGAGTGTTATGAGGGAGAACCACTCGACTGATGTCAGGTGCTCCGTGGGTTGAGTTTACTGAACTGTTTCTTAGCCAGATGGTTGTCCCGTTGCCTCTGCTAACACTCGACCGGTTAATGGAGTTGTTGTCAACCATCTCGTGATTAACTTGTCGCTGCTGCCGTGAACTTTTGCCTGCTTGAGCTTGTGCTGTGTCACTTTCTATCCACTGTTGTCGCTTTCGCTGAACCACATGAGCCGGAACGATCCGCATGAGCTTGTCGCGTGAGCTGCTTAAGATGTTGACCGTCAATGTATTGGACAAAACAATCGGGACTGCCTGTCTTGACCCTACATGACTTACCAAACAGGCTAGTCCGACCACGAGCACAGCCTTGCCCCATACTGGTTCTGTTGCTGGCTCAAACCTGAGTATGCTGGCGATGCGTCGGATTGCTCTGCCTGTGTTCAACTCCGTAACCACGGCTCCCACCATTCACTAGATTCAAAAACACCCCGTATATTACAGAGACTCGGTTTTGATGTCAAGAAAAATCTTCACAAATAACATGAAGATTTTTTTCTAATATATGGAAAATTCGTTGTTAAGCTATGTGACTGACTTTATTGAAAACCTTAAGAAATAGGTTAACTGTTTTATAAACAAGTTGTTAATTAGCTAGTTCCTCGTGAATCAACCACCGCTCCTACATACTTAATTGAGCAATGTCACCGATAATTTTTGCGATTTCAAGTGGGGCTGGGTGAACACATCTACAGGTTTGAGTATGTCGGTTGTTGGTGTGCTCAGGCGGCTTCTAACGGGTTGGATTGTCTGCTTGTTGAGGAGTTGTTGTTCGGTGGGCCTTCAGCCAGACCAGGAAACTCAACGTGGGATAACCACAAACTTGAAAATCACATAATGGATAACCCTCCATCCACCATAAGTACCTGGCCTGTCACATAGTTTGAGGCGTTAGATGCCAGATAGACGACAGCTCCTTTCAATTCGTCAGGTCCACCAAACCGACCAAGGGGAATAAACGGCAGTAAGGATTCACCTCGATGGCCTAGCACCCATTCAGACATGTGGGTGCGAAACCAGCCGGGTGCAATCGCGTTGACATAGATGTTGTATCGAGCCCATTTACAAGCTAAGTCGCGGGTGAAAGCGATAATGGCTCCTTTGCTTGTGTGGTAACCGATGGCATCAACTAATTCGGGTGGCGCGCCAAAGAAACCTGCGACTGAGCTTATATTAATGATCTTGCCTCCACGCTGCTCAATCATGACGCGACCAACAGCTTGTGAACAGAGAAAAGTTCCTGTCACATTGGCTTCCATCACTTTTTGCCAATCAGCGAGGCTCATCGTTTCTGCTGGTGCTGCCCAGGTTCGCCCTGAGTTGTTCACCAAGATGTCAATGCGCCCAAATTCCGCCCGTGTCTTTTCGACCATGGCGTTGACTTCATCCTGGCTGGTTACGTCGCACCGCAGGCCAAGAGCTTTCACTCCCAGTTGACGAAATTCGGCTGCCGCTTGCTCGCATCGTTCAATTTTGCGTGAGCACAGAACGACACTAGCCCCCATCTCAGCTAATGCTTCAGCCATCTGCTTGCCAATACCTGTCGCGCCGCCGGTGATAATGGCGACCTTGCCAGTCAAATCGAATAATTCTTGGGTTCGCATCGGTCCTCTCCCTAAGAGCGAAGTGTATGCTCAGCTTATCGGATTTACCTCTCCCATTGCTTATCGGATTACCGGTCCCATCGCAGACGATGGATGCCGCCGCCTGTGTACATACTTCTCAACTGCCTGACCATGGCGATACGTTGCTCGACCAATTTATCAGCCGCCTGAGAAGTCGGGATATTCTCCTGCCGGGCGATTTGAAAAACTTTCCTGAGGTTGTAGTAAATGCCCCGCGTCATGCGCAATGCTCGCTCACGGTTATAGCCTTCCAGCTCAACGAACACGTTGATCAAGCCGCCCGCATTGATCACATAGTCGGGCGCATAAAGAATCCCTCGTCGGTGGAGCGCCTCGCCATGATGATCTTCCTGCAATTGATTATTGGCTGCGCCAGCGATTAATTTGAATTGAAACTGATCAATCGTCTGATCATTGATCACTGAACCCAGCGCGCAGGGGGCAAAAATATCGGCAGGGACCTGATAAATCTCATCTGGATTGACAGCTTCGATACCGAACTGAGCAACGGCGTGTTGCACACGTTCGGGATCAATATCGGTGGCGATGATTTTCATGCCTTTGTCGGCTAACAGCTTGACCAGGTGCATGCCCACTGCCCCTAAGCCCTGCACTGCGACGGTTAGTCCTTTGAGCGAAGTCTTACCGAATTTCTCTTCGACGCATGCCTTGATGCCTTGAAGCACACCGAACGCGGTGACTGGCGCCGGGTCGCCGCCACCGCCGTGTGCCGGCGAGACGCCGACCACATACCGCGTCTCCATGTACATGTAATCCACATCGTTGACATCAATGCCAACGTCTTCGCCGGTGATGAAGCGGCCTTGCAGACTTTCAACGAATCGGCCATAAGCGCGAAACAGCGCCTCGGACTTATCTTTTTTCGGATCGCCAATGATGACCGCCTTGCCACCACCCATGTTCAAACCCGCGGCTGCCGATTTGTAGGTCATACTGCGCGAGAGCCGCAGCGCGTCTTCAATCGCCTCTGTTTCGGTCTTGTAGGGCCACATGCGCGTGCCGCCGAGCGCCGGACCCAATGTCGTATCATGAATTGCGATGATGGCTCTCAAGCCTACATCTTTATTCTGACAGAAGATCAGTTCTTCGTGCCCGCTCGCTTCGATTCGCGCAAACATTTCCATGATCTTCCTCCGCTGGCGAGCGAGTATAATAGCAAAACAGGTTCACAGAAGTCACGCTCTGTCCGGGCGAGTCATTGTTCGGCGTTGACTGTATAGAGGCTGACAGCGCGCAGTCTCACTCAAATCGGCTTCCTTTTTTGAGCGCGCTGCGTCGGCGCTTGGCATACCCTCGCTCGACAGTGAACGCTAGTGGCAAGCGTCTTGCTTAGATTGAGCGCGCTACTGTATGGTATAGGCTTGGCTTCACAGCCAACTTGACGACATACTGATAAGATTTTGAGGTAAGGAAAATCGTATGCTAGCAAATGATATTCGCCGAGGAATGATTATCATCCACGATGGTGTGCCACAACGGGTATTAGAATTTCAGCATCGGACGCCTGGCAACTTGCGCGCATTTGTGCAAGTGAGGCTCCGCAATCTGAAATCCGGAACGTCGTCGGAAATTCGTTTCAGTTCAACGGACGTGGTTGAACGCGCCATCCTCGATGAGCATGAGATGGAATACATGTATTCGGATGGCCAGATGTATCACTTCATGAACACCGAGAACTACGAGCAAATCGCGCTGGACGCTGAAGCGCTTGGCGATGCAATTGACTACCTTGTGCCGGGCACGAGGATCAAGGTGGAATTTTTTGAGGGCCAGCCCATCGGCGTAGAGTTGCCGCCGGTGGTTGAGCTGACCGTCATTGAAACCGAACCGGGATTGAAAGGCGCGACTGCTTCTAACAGTCCCAAACCGGCGAAGCTGGAAACCGGCGTGACAATTCAAGTCCCTCCCTTCATCAAAGAAGGCGACAAGATTCGCGTTGACCCGAATAAAGGCGTCTATCTTGAACGCGCCAAATGAGCGATGCTCTCAAACTGCGGACCAACGCTGACGCAGAGAGAGAGTCGCTGCTGCTGGGTTGATTTGTGGCGCGATTGAAGGGGGCATCCGCCACATGAAGCAGCATACCGCAGCAAAATGGCGACGAGCCCTTGTGCTGACCAACGCCATCAATCATTGAAGGCGATCGGCAGGATGTCGTCGCGCTGTATTGGTTGCACTCTGCCCTGATTGGCTCATGGTGCGTGACAGAGCGATCAACTGACTGTAGCAAAAACCTATTCCCGATTTCGACGGGTAGTCAGGTGTCAGGAGCGATGTCTGATGTGGCGATTGTGAAGTGAGGGTTGCATTGCAGCGCGTGTTAGAAAGTCCGGCGCGATTCGTTTAGCCTACTGGCGTGTCCAAGTAGCGGCGCTCTGGGCTAGGGAGAAGCCGGCTTGCGGAATTCCAGCCGATAACCGCAACCATTCCAGATGCGCTCACAGTGTTTCCCGACCGCTTCGGCAGGAACCAAATGCAACGGCGGACCGGTTTTTTGGTGCAACGCCGGCACAGCTCGCACGAGCGCACGCGCCCACCAACGCGGGAGGCGCTCTGGATCAAGCCATTCGTCAACGTTCACGATTTGAGCTCCCGGCTTGGCCACGCGCAGCATTTCGGCCAGCGCCTGTTTCAGGTCACGGAAAGTATTGAGTCCGCCCACTTGCAAGACCACGTTGAACGAATTGCTCTTGAATGGCAACGCTTCTGCCAAGCCCTGAAACAAATGCGCCTCCACCGACCATGTTTTCAGATTTTTGGCGCATTGTTGCAGCATCCCGGTCGAGAGGTCCAGTGCATACAGTTTCACGCCGTTGAACATTTGATGCAGATAGCGCAGGTTTGGACCAGGGCCTACAGCGATTTCTAACAGCTTGTCGCCCGGTGCAAGCTGCAAGCAAGACAAGTATTCACGTCGCGCTTCTGCTTCCGACATCTTGAACACATAGCTCATCGGCTTGATCACCGTTTGCTCATAGGTGCGAGAGAAGATGAGCGTCTGGGCCCAGTAGGCGATCTTGTTCTTGCCCACCAGCTCCTGCGGCGCCGCAAAGTGAGGCAGTCCGTTCTCTATTGAATAGACCTTGGCGCAACCACCACAGACCAACTCTCCCATTTCAATGTCGTCGCTAACGCTGGCCTCTGTTAGTGTCAGGTCGTGGTGACATGCAGGGCAACATACCAATTCGAGCGCATCTGTTTTCATCGTCTTTACCGCTTTTGGGATGAACGGTTTTCGTACCACCGAAGTGTCTGTTCAATCCCGGCCTTCAAGGACACTCGTGGTTGAAAGCCTAGTTCATGTTTGGCTTTCTCTCCACTACATATCCAATACTTTTGTAACAAGTCACTGAGTTCCTCTTTCATATCCAAAGGGCGCTGCGGTCGGTCAGCCCACGTCCGGTAGGCGCCGCCCAGTTTTGCGAAGAGCCTGAGCAGCCACTGCGGAATCGGCACCACGAGTCCTGTGCGGTTCTGTATCTTCAACGTTTGTTCAACCACGTCTTGCAATGAGACCGGCTCCGCGTTGGTGATGAAATAAAGCTGGCCGCGTGCCCGTTCGTGTTCAGCCGCCAGTATCAGCGCCTCCACGGCATCCTGGATGTGAATCAGATTGATGAACTGGTCTATTTTCGGAATGAGCCGCCAACGCGCCATCGCCAGTCCTTTTTCGGTGGTGATATTTGTCGGGCCATAGACTAAGGCGAGGCGCACGATTGTGATGGGAAGTTCTGCTCGTTGTGCAAGCAGGTACTCTTCGGCAGCTCGCTTGCTCCGCCCGTAGGCGGTGCGCGGCGCGCAAGCTTCCTCTTCGGTTAGCGGGTGACCGTCGCGGCTTGGTCCTGCTGCCGCTTGGCTGCTGGTGAAAAGAAATCGCTTCAGGGCGCGGTTCTCGCTGAGGCACGCTTCGACGAGATTTTTTGTTCCCTCGAAGTTCACGCGGAAGTACTGGACTTCGTCCCACGTTTGTTTGAGGCCGGCCAGATGATAGATGTAATCTACCGAGCGGACGATTGGCCTCAACGTCTCGCTACGACAGAGGTCACCGTAACACCACTGGACGGGCAAGTGAGCGATTCGACCGAGCGGTTCTCCTTCTAGCACCAGACACCGAACGCAGTCGCCGCGATTGACGAGCGCTTCGACCAAGAAACTGCCGATGAAACCTGTGCCGCCGGTGACCAGGACGTTCATGCCTTGCCCTCCTGTGCTAATTGCCAGCCGATTGCGTGCTCGAATGTCTCCTGCATGCCATAGCGTGGTTCAAATCCAAGCTCATGCTGAAGCGCAGTGGTGTCAATGCGCAATCCCGTGACCAGAAGGCGAGCAAGTGCGACCAGATGCCCCGAGCGAATCGGGCGGTAACTTCTCCGCGCGATTGCCATGACCACCTCACCCAGGCGTGCAGCCAGGTAAGCTGCGCCATACGGCACATTCACGATACGAGTATGGCAGCCCAGCCGAGCACTGAAAAACCGGATGACCTCCTCTAGCGGCGCGAAAAATCCTACCAGATCGTAAGTTCGGCCCACTGCCTGTGGATGGTGGCTGGCCAGAACAAGTGCTGCGGCCACATCGCGCGCGTCGGCAAAGGGGATAGAAACCGCGCCATTGTTGATCAGCGGCACAATTTTTCTTCGGGCCAATCGGATCAAGTGTGGGGTGAAGAGGTGGTCTCGTGCTCCCACTGTCACTGGCGGACGGAGAATGACCGTCTTCAATCGGCCTGTGCGGGCGTAGTTCTCGACCTCTTGTTCGGCTGCCCGCTTGGACTCGGCATACTCGCCGGGTACGCCGTGGATTCCCAGTGTGGAGGTATAGATGAATCGGTCTACACCGGCCTGCCCAGCAGCTTCCAGCATGTGTTGTGTCCCCCTGTAATTAACCCGCCAGTTAGCCTCTGGCAGTGCCCGCGCCGAGAATTGCTCACGCTTGGCAACGAGTGCCGCGCAATGAAAGACGACGCTGACATCTTTCATTGCTGCTTTCAATGAATCAATATCCAGCAGGTCGCCATAGCAAAGTTGCACTCCTTTGCGGCGCAGAAACTCCGCGTCACTGTTAGGCCGCACGAGGGCGCGAATCTCTGACGGATGGCGCTCATTGGCGAGGAGCTGCTCAATCAGATGGCTCCCAATGAGGCCGGTTCCCCCTGTGACCAGCACTGTCTTCATGCTCAGCGGCTACTGATGCTACTCACGGTTCTCGGTTTTTCGCAAGCGGCAAAGAGAAAAGAACCTCCCGAAGGGGTGACCACTTCTGGGCGGCCGCGTCGTTGGGTTATTGGGCAGTCACGCGCGGTAGGCTTCGGGAAGGGACGCAGCAAAAATCTCAGTGGGTGGCCGCTTCTGGGCAGCCGCGAAGTCGCCGCAATGATTCAATCCGTGCCGCTACGCAGCGCGGTCGTGCAATCATCACTATTACGCAGAACAGTGGTGCACTCATCAGCACGACAATCCATGACATCTCAAAGAAGAATGCAGGCGGCCACAGCAGGGCCGCCGCGACAAACGCATGAAGATTTGAATGCAGGCGGCCACAGCAGGGCCGCCTCTATAGAACAGGCTTAGAATCACTCGTAGCGCCACGGATTGGGCGCATACAGGTGAAGGCACTCAAGGCCTCACCGACCGGCGATCACAATCGAAGACGCTTCAGTGCCATGGTATTGGCCGATGCCCAAACCATTTCTACTATTTTGAGCCTCCTTTGTAGGCTTTGGACGTCCACTTGGTCCTTCATCGAGGACCGCAAGGGATCGTCCGCCGCCGCCACCGCCGGTGTGACAGAGATTGGCCTTGGAGTTATTGAGGCTGAGGCCCCTCGCCGTGTTGTTAAGCTCATTGTTCTTGAACGCAACTGCGACGTTTATTCCTCTGAAAATAGCCTACGAAACACACGAACCTCACGAAAGAATTGTATTCTCACGTGGCGTGCCGTTGCATTGGAGCGATTCCCTTGAAAATAACCATTTTCATGGTTCGTGGCGAGCACAGGGCTCACGGGCGATTCCTCCCTGCCAATGCCCCGCCGACAAACGGGATTGAGCCGATATGCGCAGTTTGAGTTTTCGCTGTTGGTCGGCAGGTTCCCCCTTCGGAAAACAGAACTCTATTCGAGGATTACGATGCTTTGAGTTTTCGCTGTTGGTCGGCAGGCTCCGCCTTCGCCGACGCGAAAGGCGTTGGGCTTGGAGGCATTGTGGCTGCCGGCGCGATTGTCACAGTTGGATTTAGTGCTCTTGACGGTTGTGACAAAGAGCGGCCCTGGGGTGTCTCCTGCCCCGCCCACACCGATGCGATTGTCACAGTTGGATTTAGTGCTCTTGACGGTTGTGACAAAGAGCGGCCCTGGGGTGTCTCCTGCCCCGCCCACACCGATGCGATTGTCACAGTTGGATTTAGTGCTCTTGACGGTTG
>JANWZE010000143.1 GCA_025054955.1 Blastocatellia bacterium
TTTGATCTGCGCTTCCAGACGTTTCACCTCTGGCTACCTTCTTACGCGCCGCTTGCGCGGCCCCCGGCAACGCGATCATTTGATCTGCGCTTCCAGACGTTTCACGTCTGGGTACCTGCTGATTGCGCCTCCAGCGCAAGCTGACCTTGCACGTTTTCCGCTCCAGACGTTTCACCTCTGGCTATCTTCTTACCCGCCGCTTGCGCGGCCTCTGGAGCGTGACCCACATCATGACGACGTCATAAATGCCCACAGAGAATCGGAGAGCACCGCTTGGGACGGAAGTTTTGGAGTGACGCGTCACCGGTTTCTGGCCAAAGCTGCGACACGTCGCAGCACTCCAAAAACGCCACGAACTTTTGTCACGTTGCTTAGCTCATGAAACATGCCAATGACGCGAAAGAATTTCGACTTCAGCGTTCGTGACGAGCATCAGCTCATGGACGAATGCTTACGAAAATAGCTCCGAAACGGCAGACCGAAGACCGGACGATGTCCGTTTCCTGTCCCCCGCGCCCGGCGTCACTGCGGCTGCGGTGCCCGCACCGTCAGCACCGGACACGTGGCCAATCGCACGACCTTCTCAGCAACCGAGCCAAAGACCAGATGCCGCCAGCCGGTCAACCCGTGTGTGGCGATCACAATCACATCCATCTGCTCCTCACTGGCTACGCGCACAATCTCAGTGGCAGCATCGCCATGACTGATGATCCGACGCACCTGCATCCCGGCGGGAATGCGTTGCTGAAATAATTCCTGGAAGCGATGCTCGACATCAGCGCGCGCGGATGTCTCATACTCGGCCACGTGGAACGTCACAGCGGCTTCACCAAGGGCGGGAGAGATCGGTATGACGTGTATGATGGACAACTCAGCGCCGAAATGTTGCGCCAATTGAAGTGCCCACTTCAGGCCTTCATAAGACGGCTCGCTGAAATCCGTGGGACAGAGAATCTTTTTGAACGGAAACATACCGCTACCTCCTTTCCGGCTCGTAGAATTTTTCCACTGTGTGCAATGAGCCGAACAATGATCGGTGCAAACACCATACCATCACTGAGCCTTTCCCAGGGGCGAGTTATCTTGCGCGACAACAATTCGTAAGCTGACTGATGCTCAGCCAATCAACACATCACGATGCGGCTAAATCACCCAGATGGGTCAAATCAACCAAGAGCCAAGATCAACACAGCGCCGGGGAGCGCCGATCGGTTAGCAGTTGCCTTCACGATCCGATTTGATGTTCGGGCTGGCGCAAGGTCGGGGCAATACCAGTCTCACGGGGCGGCTCATGATGGCGACGTTCACTCAAATAGTAAAGAATCGGCACGGTCATGCGTGAGAGCAGCAGCGAAGCGACTTCGCCAGCCATCAGTGAAATGGCCAGGCCTTGAAAGATCGGGTCGAACAGGATCACCGCCGAGCCAACAATGACGGCAGCCGCGGTCAACATCATCGGACGAAATCGCACGGCGCCGGCATCCACCACCGCTTCAGCCAGCGGCATGCCCTGCTTCAATCGAAGCTCGATGAAGTCAACCAAGATAATTGAATTGCGCACAACAATCCCCGCGCCGGCGATAAAACCGATCATCGAGGTCGCCGTGAAAAACGCCCCCATCGCCGCATGAGCCGGCAGAATCCCGACCAGCGAAAACGGGATCGCCGCCATGATGGTGATCGGCGTCTTGAACGACTGGAACCAACCAACCACCAATATGTAGATCAAGATCAACACAGCAGCAAAGGCCAATCCCAGATCACGAAACACTTCGTAGGTGATATGCCACTCGCCATCCCATTTCATGGCCAGCTTGTCAGTGAGCGGCGGTTGTTGCGCGACGTAGCGTTCCAAGCGGTAACCTTCAGGCAACTCGATTTGATCAATCGCCTGGTTGAGCTTGAGAATCGCATAGACCGGACTCTCTTCACGACCAGCGACATCAGCGGTGACGTAAACGACGGGCATCAGATTCTTATGGTAGATGCTTTTGTCAGCGATCCGCTGCTCGACCTGCACCAGCTCACCCAGCGGCACTAACTGCCCGTTCTGCCCCATCAGTTTGATCTGATTCAAATCTTCTACGCTCGAACGCTGCTGGCGCGGCAAGCGCAGCATGATCGGCACGTCTTCCTTCTCCTGCGGCTGATGCAACAAGCCGACGCTCATGCCTTCGACGGCAATGCGCAGCGTCGCAGCGACCTGCTCGGCCGAGATGCCGTGCAGAGCCGCTTTCTGTTTGTCCACAACGAAGCGATAGATCGGTTGATCGTCTTCCACGTACCAATCCACATCCACGACGCCATCGGTTCGATCAAAGATGTCACGCAGTTGACGCGCCACTTCAATCTGACGGGCATAGTCGGGACCGTAGACTTCGGCGACCAATGTTTGCAACACCGGCGGTCCCGGCGGCACTTCGGCGATCTTCACTCGCGCTTGGTATTTCGCAGCGATGGCCTGAATCGGCGGGCGCACACGCTTGGCGATGTCATGACTTTGTGCGTCCCGCTCACCTTTGCCAACCAGATTCACCTGAATATCGGCCACGTGCGGCCCACGTCGCAAAAAGTAGTGACGCACCAGCCCGTTGAAGTTATACGGCGATGCCGTCCCGATGTAGAGTTGATAATCGGTGACCTCCGGCACGGTTGCCAGGTAATCGCCGATCTCGCGTGTCACTGCCGCTGTCTGCTCCAACGTGGAGCCTTCAGGCATATCAATCACGACTTGAAACTCGCTCTTGTTGTCAAACGGCAGCATCTTCACCCGAACCGCTTTGATGGCAAACAGCGAGACGGAGAGGAGCAACAACAGCACCACGCCGATTAAAAACGCATGTCGCCAACGCCGCTGATGAATCAATTGCGACATCACGCGACGATAGAGTTTGGTTGACCAGCCTTCCTCGGCATGGTGGCTCTCACCGTTGCGCTTGAGCAATCGCAAGCTGGCCCACGGCGTGACAATGAAGGCGACCAACAATGAAAAGACCATCGCCGCCGACGCGCCAATCGGAATGGGGCGCATATACGGCCCCATCAAGCCGCTGACAAACGCCATTGGAATAATGGCGGCAATCACCGTGAACGTCGCCAAGATCGTCGGGTTGCCAACTTCGTCAACGGCCTCCACGGCAATCTCCACGATGGAACGCCCGCGATTGCCCGGCAAGCGATAATGACGCACGATGTTTTCGACCACGACAATGGCGTCATCCACCAGAATGCCGATGGAAAATATCAGCGCAAACAGCGTGATGCGATTCAGTGTGTACCCATACAGGTAAAACACCGTCAACGTCAACGCCAATGTGACAGGGATAGCGATGGCGACAATGCCCGATTCGCGCCATCCGAGCGTCAACCAGATCAGCGCCGAAACCGACACAATGGCGATCAGCATGTGAAAGAGCAGCTCGTTGGATTTTTCCTCGGCTGTTTCTCCGTAATTGCGCGTGATGGTGAGCTGTACATCGGCGGGAATCAACGATCCCTTCAGCGCATGGACCTTTTCGATAACCTGCTCCGCGATGTCAATTGCGTTGGCGCCCTTGCGTTTGGCGACCGCAATGGTCACGGCCGGCAACAACCCAGACGCGCCGGCGGCCTGATGGTCTGCGTGAGCTGGACCTGTGCCAAACAGCACATAATTGGCCGGCTCCTCTGGGCCGTCTTCGATCGTGGCCACGTCGCGCAGGTACACAGGCCGGCCATCAAACACGCCGACCACGACGTTGCCCACATCTTCAGCCGTTTGCAAGAAGCCGCCGGTCTCCACTAAGAATTCGCGATTGCCGGCGGAAAAACTTCCCGATTGCAATTGCCGATTGGCCTGCTCCAGCATCGGCACAATCAGCGCCGGCGCGACGTGATAGGCCGCCATGCGCCCGGCATCAAGGGTTACGCGCACCTGTCGCCGCTGACCGCCAATGATGGTGACCTCGGAAACGTTGTGAACTTGTTTGATCTGGTCATGAACTTGCGCCGCGATGCGCCGTAGCGCGAAGTGATCGTAGCGGTCGCTCGACAACGTGAGCGCCAGAATCGGCACATCGTCAATCGAGCGCGGTTTAATCAGCGGCGGACTGGCTCCGGGAGGAATCAGATCGAAGTTGGCAAACATCTTTTGATTGAGCCGGACGATGCTGTTTTCTTCGTCCTGACCCACGTAGAACCGGACAACAGCCATGGCGTAACCGGGCGAGGAGGTCGAATAAATGTATTCGACGCCGGGAATCTCCCAGAGCAGTTTTTCCATCGGTTTGGTGACGCGCTCCTGGACTTCCTGCGCAGACGCGCCGGGCATCTGCACAAAGATGTCAATCATCGGGACGATGATTTGCGGCTCCTCCTCACGCGGCAGCATGAGCACGGCTCCCAGACCCAACAGAATTGAAGCCGTGATGATCAGCGGCGTCAATTTTGAGTCAATAAACGCCTGCGCCAGCTTGCCCGCTAAGCCTCGTTGATGAGTCATTGCTTTCTCCTCGTGCATCATACGCGCATTCGTTCACACGGCACGGCCGGCTCACTGGACCTGCGACCCATCCGTGACAGCCGCGACGTTCTCCACCACAATGCGCTCCCCTTCGTTCAACCCGGCCAGCACTTCCACCCGTTCGCCATAGGACTTGCCCAGTTGAATCAGTCGCAGACGGGCGATCCCCGATGAGTCCACGACATAGACGCCGACCAGTTGACCACGCCGGACAATCGCCGATGACTGAATGGTGATCGCCGAGCGTTGACCAATCTTAAATCGCGCTCGACCGTAAAGCCCTGAGCGAAGCGTCCCGGACTGCATCGGCAAATCAATCTTGACCGTATAAGTGCGACTACGCGGGTCGGCGGCCGGCACGATTTCCACAACTCTGCCATCCAGTTCCTTATCGCCAAGGGCGTCAATTCGCACATCCGCGCGATCGCCTGAACGAATCTTGTCGAGTTGTGATTCGTCCACGATCGTTTCCAGGCGATATTGAGCGCCATCTTCAATGGTCAGCAACGGCACGCCCGGCGCCGCCAGCATGCCAACGTCAACGTGCTTGGCGACGACGATGCCGGCTATCGGCGCTGTCACACGAGCGTAACCAACCATGACCTGCGCTGTTGTCACTTCGGCTTTGGCCTGTTCAATCTTGGCCAGCGCCTGATTCTTTTTGGCGAGCAATGATTGATGCACTTGACGGAGCCGCTCGACCTCGGCCACAGCCGCCTGATATTTGGCCTGCGCTTCGTCGAATTCCTGTTGGCTGACCGATCGGCGTTCCAGCAATGCCTGAAACCGATTGTAGGTTGATGTGGCCAGGGCCTTGTTTGCTTCGGCGGCTGCCACGGCTGATTCGGCCGCGCGAATGGCGCTCTCCACTTCCTGCAAGGCGTTTTCTGCTTCGCTCGTTCCGGCCTGCGCTCTTCTCAATTGCGCGGTCGTGTCGCGGTTGTCAATCTCCACCAGCACCTGACCGGGTCGCACGCGGTCGCCTTCACGCACGTGCACAGCCGTCACGCTGCCAACAACCTTCGCCGACAGTACACTGCTCGTCTTTGACCGGACGGTGCCAACGGCTTCGTAGTACTCGTCAACCGGCGACGGGCTGATCACTTCAAGTTTGACGCCGGTCACAACGGGTCGCGTCTGGGCCGCCTTCTGCTGCCTCCCGCAAGCGGCTGTCATGCCGGCGGCGAGCACGCTGATGAGAATCAAACCGATTGTCCTCTTCATAGCCATTCCCTCAAACAGCCGCCACCAAGCCACCATTGAGTGCAGCGCCGTTTGGTCATCGCGCGTGGTATGGCTGGCGTCTTGATGGTCGTCTCTTTCATGACACAAACGGATGAACATCATTCAATCGCCCGCTGGCTAGCAAGACCTGCGCGTAGCCGACATAGTAATCATAGCGGGCCGCCAGCAGGTTCAGCCGCGCCCGCACCAACGCCGTCCCCGCCCGGAGCACTTCCGTGATCGTTGTCAATCCCTCCTGATGGCGGTCTTGGACGATGCGCAACACTTCCGCAGCCTGATCCACAGTGCGGGCGGCAACTTCCAACCGCGCCTGAGCCGAGACAAATTGCTGATGCGCCCGGATCACTTCAAAGCGGATTTGATCGGCCAGCCGCGCCTGCTCAGCGTCTGTCAACGATTCTGCGGCCTCCGCTTGCTTGATCCTGGCGCTGCGACCGAAATCGAGCAGATCAAACGTCACAGTTGCGCCAACTGCGTAATCGGCGCTGCCATTGAACCCGCGATGGCTACCACCAACCGAGGCGAATACATCAAATCGCGGCAACCATTGGCCACGCGCGCGGCGCACCCCCTGCTCACTCGAACGCACGGCCAGTTGCGCGCGCGCATAATCGGGACGATGAAGCAACGCCAACTTCAATAATTCCTCTGCATCAACCGCGTCAAACCTTTTTTCGACCAATGCGCCTTCCACTCGATGCGGCGTGTTGACGGGCAGCCCAATGGCTGTATTGAGCGCCGCCTGAGCCACGACAATGGCGCCAGCCGCTTCAATCTGCTGTTGACGAAACTCGGCCAATTGCACTTCAGCGGCCAACAAATCAGATTGCACAACGACGCCGGCTTCGTACAAATCGCGAATCCGCTTGACATCAGCCGACGCCGTCTTGACGGCTTCATCGGCTACGTCTTTGCGCGCGTTCGCGACCAATACGCCATAGTAAGCTCGCAGCACCTCAAACCGGATTTGCTGCTGGACAAATTCCTTCTGTTTATCAGCCTGTTGCTGACCGAGTCGGGCCTGCTCAATGCGTGAGCTTGTCTGCCATTGATCAAACACCGGCAACCGAACTGTCAGTGCTGTCCGAAAATTGTTGAGCGGGTCAGGGCTATTCAACGCATTCAGGTCAAAATTCTGCGGGCCGAACCGTCCTTGCTCCAGTAAAGAACCAAACACGAACACGGGATTATTACTGTTGGTATACGTCTCGGTGAACTGCACCACCGGCAATCGGCCAGCGCGCGCTTCATCCAGTTGAGCATCGGCCTGCTGGCGCCCTGACGCGGCAGCGCGCATCATCGGATTGTTGCGCAGCGCCAGCTCCACTGCCAGCGGCAACGTCAATCCTTGGGTCGTGTCAGTTTGAGCGTGAACAGAAGAAGTTGGCATCACGCTGACGGACACGCTCAGCACAACGAGCCAGATCACCAGTTTGCTCCTCACACCACCGCCTTTGTCTTGCATGCAACCTCCAAACGTTGTTCGCTGAACCCCTATGATCCAACACAAAACAAAAGGATTCAGAATCTCTGCTCATCCGTCATTCTCAAGCCCTTCTTTGACGGCGCCGTCGCGGTAAAACCAGCCCCATTGTCACCACATCCGTAACACTTGACGATCAGAGAAAGAGCGCACGTCACCGTGCAGCAGCGTCTGTACCGAGAAGGTGAGCTAACAGGTTGCTAAGCGTCAGCCTCATCCCAGCGGGATGCTCCGATGCGGCCGTCATTCATGCCGGGACACATGAAACAGCGCCGAGTCCGGCAGCGCCAGGATGTGCTCGAACTGCATCTGGCGCCAGCTTGGTTGCTCACGCTCCGGTTCGCACAGCGCATAGTCATACCGCGCACCATCTTTGATAAGCACGATCGCGTTGCCTTTGTGCATTTGCAACGTCGCGCGGCCCGGCGTTGCGCCAACCAGCGCCATGATTGCGTCAATCAAGCAGCCGGCATCTTCCGGCACATGAGCCGTCGCGCCGATCACTTCGGCAAACTCAAAATAACTCGACCGCCAGTGCTCGATCACGCGCGCGCCGAGGGCCACGCCGGCGCACCGCTCACCGTGGAACTGTTCAGCTTGATAGAGCAATGATTCAAGCATCGCCGCGCGGCTGGCCGGTTTGCCGATCTGCTCATTCCGCGCGGAAAAGATCATATCCCGACTGCGAAAATACGGCTTCAGATCAATGACAGGCGTCCCGTCAATCAAGTCAAGGCGATCCACGTGGAGGCAATTCCCTTGCAGGCTTACAATCCGCGCCACCGTCATCGCAATCGGATTGGGACGCGTCGGCGAGCGAACAGCAAAGACGCCGTGCATGGCCGCCTCACTGGTGTCAGCGACGCCACGCGGCGTCACTAGCACTCGCTCGCGATCTGCTTCATGCAACCAGGCCAGAATCCAAACGTGGCTGTGTTTTTCCAGGTGGCGCAGCCCTTCTCTGTAAGGCTCAAGTATCTCAATCATGGCCGGCACGCCAAACGTCGGCATGAGCTGACGATCCCTCACCTCACATCGAACCACGCCAACCTGGATGAGTTGAGCCAGGGTACTCATCTTGTTAAACTCCAAATCAAACCCAGCTCAACGCGCCTTCCATACCAACTGAGCTATCTCTCGGACCACGCCAGTCTGGATGAGTTGAGCTAGGGCGCGCATTGAGTTGGGCTAGGGTACTCATCGTGTCAAAATCCAAACCAAACCTACATCAACCTACTTTCCACACCGATTGATCACTCCACGAGGCGGCCACAAGAGCCTGACCGGCAAACCACCTACTTAGAACACCCAAAGCGCAATGGCCACGGGTGACTGTTACAGACCAGACATTGAGGCGAGCCGAGCGCAGCAAGGCGAAGCGTGTCGGGTGCATGCGCTGACTAGCCCGCTTTTGCCACTTTTGAGCCACCTTTGAAACTCAAGCGTAGCAACTGTCAGCCCATTGGTCTCATACAGCCACCAGAATCAGCATTCCGAATGTCGGAACTACTGCGAACAGAATGTACGCACCGAGAAGCATGTTGACGGGCTTGTGGCCGGATCGCCAACCGGACAACGCTCCTACTTGTGAGCTTTGCCTTGCCAAAGTAAGCACCCTGGCTTGTCATTTACTTCGTGAGACCTAATAGTCTCAACAGGTCATGACTTGTTCAATCCAAGCGAAGCATTGCCCGCCTCCTGATTCAAACTCTGCACATCGGCAGGCAACTCTACTTCGGCTCCGATGGTGACGGCAAAGCAATTTTCACGCTGACGGCCCCGCGCACGTCACCGGTGTGATAGCCGGTGGCGCGATCGTCAGGATACTTTTCTTCCAAAATCGCTCTGACGTCAGCGGGTATCTGCTGTTTCTCGCCATGACAAGTCAGGCACATTGGCCCAGTGAGCAGTGGCCTCAGATAGCGTAGATACCGGCCTCCTTGCTCGGTAACCACTTCGTAATACTCACTCTCCAACTTACCTTCGCGATTGAGGCGATCAAACAGCTCGAGCTTCTGCCGTTCATATTCATCGGGCACGTCCTTGGGATGGCGATATCCCAAGCTGACGCGGCGAACATAGTGGCCTGTGCGCGCGGTAAATTCGCGTGGAATCTCTTGCGCGACCTCTGAACAGACGCGCACTGCGCCAACATAGCCGCCTTTCTCCAGCTCCTTGAACAACAGGCCGCGAACTTTCTCTGTTAACTCATTAGCTACCCGACGCGCCTGTTGCAGCGCCTGCTGCACAGGTGCATCTTCGCCGGTCGGCTGTTGTGGCAACGGTGATGCCGTTGTCACCCAACCGAGTGCTGCAAGAAAAACGAGAGCAACACTCAGCTTCACACCGATATGTGATGACCGATGTTTCATCATGCCTTCCTCCGTGTTTCTACAAATCGCCCGGGATCATACCTGAGCCAGTGCTGGCAGCGCATCAATAGCCTTCCTGCTCATCCAGACGCACTTTCCCGCGAAACGAGCGGTAGAGATAGATGAAGTAGCCCAGAGCTAAGACAATTCCTATGCTCCACCACACGACGCCCACCGACAAACCATAACGACCCGTCACGGTATTGTGCACGGTGAGGCTGTAGTCTGGGTTTGTGCTGGCCGGCAGCACGGTGGGATACATCCCGAAGGCGATGCCACCAAACATCCCAACAATGTATGCGCACGATGAAAGAAAAGCGGCATGGTCCCGCGCTTTCGCGCGAAAATAGAACATCCCGATCAAACTTGCTGACACAATCACGGGAAAAATGAGGCCAGCCGGATGCCGATAGTTATGCAGCATCTGCGGACGCACGCTCAAGGTTGCGATCAAGCCGATGATTGTCAACGCGGCGACAAGCCACCACATCCGGCCAGCGAGGCGGCGGGCGCGCGCGTTCAGGTCCCCTTCCGTTTTCGCGGCGATGTAGAGCGCGCCGTGCGAACTTAACGTGGCCAGCGCCATCACGCCGGTCAGCACCGTGTACCAGTCGAGGATGCCCGGATGCGCGCCCACTCGGAAGTTTGTCCACAATGGCTGGAAGAAATAGCCTTCCGCATTCAACGGCACGCCACGAATCACGTTGCCCAACGCAGCCCCGAAGAAGAGAGTGAGCAACAAGCTGGATACCGAAAACACCACATCGAAGAAGGCGCGCCAGTGCGGATCATCCACATGCGACCTCAGCTCAATGCCGATGCCGCGCAGCATCAGCAACCACAACACAATCATCAACGGCAGATAAAAACCGCTGAAGCTGGATGCATAGAGCGCCGGAAAGGCGAAATAAAGCGTGCCGCCCGCCGCCAACAACCAGACTTCATTGCCATCCCATACCGGACCGATCGCGCGCAGAATCGCCCGCCGCTCATCGTTCGTTTTGGCCAGCAGCAAATGCAAGCTGCCTGCCCCCAGATCAAACCCGTCCAGCACGACGTAAGCAGTCAGCATAAAAGCAACCAGCACGAACCATAGCGTCTCCATCTGGATTCCTCCTCAAAAAGTGGCACAGGCGTTCCCACCTGTGCGCCATTTTCATGCTTCGCGGTGAACGTAAGTTCATGGGCGATTGCTCAGAAAAAGTGGCACAGGCGTTCCCGCCTGTGGCGTTTTCATCGTTTCTCTCGCGTCGTGGCTAACGACATGAACAACTCCTCATTTAGTGAGCGCCAACGCCGGCGACAACTTGGCCGGTCTTCATGCTCGACGCTTCAGCCGCCAGCAGTTTCGGGCCATGCTCGATCTCGCGCCACATCAGCAGCAGGTACAAAATGGCCAACACTGTATACATGCCCATGAAGCCAAGCAGCGTGAACATGACATTGCCCGCCGATACGGTCGGTGAGAACCCTTCACTGGTGCGCATCAAGCCATATACCAACCAAGGCTGACGACCCAGCTCAGCGGTCATCCAACCGGCCGTGTTGGCAATGTAAGGGAATGGAAAGCTCAACATCAAAATCCACAACATCCACTTTGACTCATAAAGCCGGCCCCGCCAGAGCAACCAGGCGGCAGCCAGCGTGATGGCAATGAAGATGGTCCCTAATCCAACCATGATGTGATAGCTGTAATATAGCAGCGGGATGTTGTCCGGCCATTGATCCTTGGGGAAGGCATCCAAGCCTTTGACTTCCACATTCCAGCGACGGTAGGTCAGAAAGCTTAACAGTCGCGGGATAATGATCGGGTTATCCAATTTCTGCTCGGCCGTATTCGGCTGGCCAATAATCACCAACGGCGCGCCCGCTTCCGTCTTAAACAATCCTTCCATCGCCGCCAGCGTCGCCGGCTGATGCAGCGCCACCATGCGCCCCTGCTTGTCTCCTGTTGGGAACAACTGCAACACACTGGCCACAACAGCGACGCTCACGCCGAGCTTGAGAAACAGTCGTCCGTGCTCCGGCTCTCTGTTGGTCAACACGTAAAAAGCGCCCACCGCCGCCATCACGAACGAAGCTGTGATGACCGAACCACCCATGGTGTGTAGGTATTGCCAGATCGCCCACGGGTTCAACAAGAGCGCCCAGAAGCTGCTCAAATGGACCGAGCCATCAGCAGCGATCGTATAACCGACCGGATGCTGCATCCACGCATTGGTCGCAATGATGAAGTAGCCGGACAACCATGAGCCGGCAAACACAAGGAAGGCCGCCAACCAGTGCCCACGCGGCCCAAGCCGCTTCTCTCCGAATAAAAACAGACCAAGAAACGATGACTCCAGGAAGAAAGCAAACACGCCCTCCATGGCCAGCGTCTGGCCAATCACGCCGCCGGCAAAACGGGAGAACTTCGCCCAGTTGGTCCCGAATTGAAACTCCATTGGAATGCCGGTCACAACACCGAAGACAAAGGAAATAGCAAAAATCTTCCCCCAGAAACGCGCTGCCTGATTATATCGCTCATCATTGCGACGGATCGCTATCGTCTTCAGGATCACGATCAGCAGCGCCAATCCCATCGTTAATTGAGGAAACAGGTAGTGAAACGTGACGGTGAAAGCAAATTGGAATCTGTCAATGGCTAGTGCATCGTCCATAGTGCTTCTCCTACACACCTATTATGTCTTGCCCGCTTGATGCGCTTAGCATATCGAGCCAGTTATTCCCGGTCATCAACCCACCTCTCATCACTCACCAAGCAACTATGATTCAATTTCACGCCAAAAGATTCAGCCAATGTTATCTCTTGGAGATGTGTCACCGATTTGGTGTATCATGTCTGCTCTCGCCCCACGGGGTGAGGTTGTTTCTCACAAGTAAGGATGTAACCATGCGACGATGGTTGCACTTATCTTTGGCGCTCGCGGTTCTGGTCATCCTCACCGGTTGCCAACCAGAACGCTCGTCGCCAACGCCGCCCACTTCACCACAGGAGGCAGTGGATATGGACCTGCAACTCAGTAGCAACGCATTTCAATATGGCGGGACAATCCCGATCAAACACACCTGCGACGGCATGGACCTCTCGCCGCCCTTGGCATGGACAGCCCCGCCGCGCGATACCAAAAGTTTGGTGTTGATCTGCGACGACCCTGACGCGCCCGCCGGCACATGGGTGCACTGGGTGCTCTATGGATTGCCCCCGGAGACGACATCTTTGCCCGAAGGCATTCCTCCAGACAAAATAGTGCTGGGCCAGGCTCGGCAGGGCATCAATGATTTTCGCCGAATCGGCTACGGCGGCCCCTGCCCGCCGCCGGGCGCGCCGCACCGGTACTTCTTCAAACTCTATGCCGTGGCGATTCCCACCACCTTTGAACCGGGCTTGAGTAAGCAGCAACTGATGGATGCCATCAAGGGACACATCCTGGCACAGGGCGAGCTGATGGGAAAATACAAACGCCAACGCCCATAACAAACGGCGGAAGAGGAACACCTGCCCATTGTTCATGACCGGCCTCACGGCGCTGAAAAGACGAGCTGATTTCACTGGCGGATTTCAACGCCGATTATTCATGACCGGCCTCACGACGCTGACTCGCTGACCACCGTCAGCACCGGACAAGGCGCGTGCCGATTCACACGCACGGTCGTCGTGCCCAGCACGGTCGTGTTCAAGAAACGCCGATGTTGAGCGGCCATGACGATCATGTCGCAACCGAGTGAACTCGCGGTTGTGAGAATCTGCTCGGCTGCTTCACCCCGCGCCACGGTCTCCTGGAGGCGACAGCGCGCGCGAATATCTGGCGCAACCCATTCACAAAGACGATCCACCTCTTCTTCTTCGCTGGGCGGACTGCTCGGCGATTCGATCACGTGTAAGACCCATAGCTCCGCGCCTAAACAAGCAGCCAGCGCGCTGGCATGCTCGAGCGACCGCGCTGACGTGTCGGTGAAGTTGACGGGACAGAGCAGGCGTTGAATCGTCAGGCCAGATGACGGGGCGACGGTTGATTGTGGGCGCACCGTCAGCACAGGCCGGCGCGTCTCACGCAGCACTTTCTCGGTGACCGAACCAAGCATCAGCCGGCTCCAGCCGCTCCGCCCATGCGTGCCCATGATAATCATGTCCGCGTTGTATTGGTCAGCCGTGGTCATAATCGCGCGAACGGGATAGTCTTCGACGACACGCGCTTCCGCCGGCACAGTCTGAGCGATGTGCTCGTGCACGTAACGATCCAGTTGCTCGCGAGCAAGGCGTTTGGACTGCTCTAAGACAGCGGCAATGTCTTCAGCCTGCCGCGTCGAAAAATAAGGCGGCGGCAGAAACGGGTCAGCAAAAATGACCTGCAATCGCGCGCCACAACGGGCAGCCAGACTCCCGGCATACTGCAACGCCCCGGTGGCAATCTCGCTGAAGTCAGTCGGCACGAGAAACAAGTTCGATTGAAACAGTTGCATCACCACTCCTTTGGCGGCATCGAGCCGTCACGCTCGCTGGCCCTCTCAGGCATGTCGCGCGACCGTGGCCGCTTCCTCACAGCCGACGCCCAATCGGCGCAGAATCGTCATCATCGGACACCAGTTCGTGAACGCCGACTGAATCAAATTGACGGCCACAAATCCGGTAAACCAAAACCAGTATGGACTGTGATAGTAACCAAGCAACACACTGGCCAATACAAAACTGCCTGCAATCAGTCGTAAGTATCGCTCAACTGTCATGTCGTGATCCTCCTTCATCGTTGTTCTGCACCTGTACGATCCAAATCGAACGAAAAGGATTCACCACCCGTCTTTGGTCTGTTTCCATGTAGCGGTTTTGCGCAACGCAGGCCCGTCGTCCCCACAGCGAAAGCGTCTCGGAAGTTAACTTCTGGGGGTTCTTAACGCATGAGCGATCATTTCAAAATGATGAGTGTGCCGACCGCGCTCTCGCGCATTCGATCGAGCAACACATTATGAAGCATGCGGCTTCCAGTTGCTCCATTCGTTTTGCAGAACTTCTTTGAGATGATTTTTCATCTCATCGGGTAAGGGATGGTGGGGAAGCTCTTGGCACATCTGGATAGTCTTTCGCAGTGTATTGACAAACGCGACGCAGGGCGCGCAATCAGCGATATGGGCTTGAATCTCCTGACAGAGATGGGCAGGAAGCTGGCCATCAATGAATTCTGAAAGCAATGTCACCAACTGCTTGCATTCCATCATGTCAAATGCCTCATGATTCATAGACCCATTTTCCCGACAAAGGATTCAGCCTCGGTCTGCCAGTATTGCGTCAGGCGGTCGCGCACAAACAATCGAGCGCGGTGCAGCCGTGATTTAACGGCCTCCGGCGACAGATGAAGCGATTGGGCTGTTTCCTGCGTGCTCAGTTGTTCGATGTCCCGCAAGATCAGCACAACACGATAGGGGGGAGGTAGATCGGCGATGGCCTGCTCCACCTGCGTCTTGAGTTCAGCGCGTTGAAACAACTGGTCAGGATTCTGCGACCAATCAGCAATGTCCGGTTTCTGGCCTTCACTGGCAGGCGTTGGGATCAGTTCATCCAACGAGAGTTCATGCTCAGGCTCAAATTTCCCCTTCCGCTTCATTTTGCGGCAGGCGTTGGCGGCAATCGTGAAGAACCACGCGCGAAACGACCCTTGGCCGCGAAAATCCTTCAGGGATCGAAACACGCTGATGAGCGTCTCTTGAACGACGTCTTTGGCGTCTTCCTCATTCTTACACATCCGCGCGGCAAAACTGTATAGACGAGCTCCGTAGGTGTTGAATAATTCCTCAAAAGCTTCCTGCTTGCCGGACTTCAATGCCTCGACCAGCATGCGCTCACGTTCGTCCATACGCGGCTACAGTCTATGGTGTGTCGGTGATTTGAGCAAGCCGTGAACCCTTTTCGGCGATCTTGGATCAAGAAGGATGGATGACAATCATACAGTAGGAGAACATACGATGACGCAACAACTGCCATACTACTATGACACAATCGTTGAGTGGACGGGCGAGCGCAAGGGGCTGCTCAGCGCATCGAACCTGCCGACATTGACGGTCGCCACGCCACCTGAATTTCAAGGCCACGAGGGGATTTGGTCACCGGAGCACCTCTACGTCGCCTCTGTCAATTCCTGCTTGATGACGACATTCCTAGCAATCGCCCAGATGTCAAAGCTGGAGTTTGTCAAGTTCCGCTCGCAAGCTCGCGGGCAACTGGATAAGGTCGAAGGTCAGGGATTTCAAATCACCAACATCGTCATTGAGCCACAGCTCACCATCGCGCGCGAGAGCGACCGGGAGCGCGCGCTGCGAATTTTGGAAAAGGCCGAGAAACATTGCCTGATCTCCAATTCAATTAAGACGACGGTGCGGGTTCAACCTGACATCCGCGTCGCCGAGACGCAACAAGCGGCATGAGCCGGCAATGATAATAGGAGGAGATGATGAACGATGCTCTCCTGATGATTTTAGTGGCGGTCGCTTACGTGGTGCTCATGCGCGTCGTGCTGCCCAAGCTGGGCGTGCCGACCTGAGCCTCACCTGTATGTGAGACCGAGGATCGGTCCACACCATCCACCGATGAACCACAGAAGCCGACGACATCCGGTAGCCGTCGTCATAGGGATTAGTTATATCGAGACAGTAACCGACGGCTCGTTGAGCTGACCGCATCCGGTGCGCCTTAGTCAGGAGAAACAGAACAACACGACTTGACTACTGGCCTGAGATGCCTTCTGAATGGCCTCCGCTCCGGTCTTGCTTTCGTTAAATCTCGTTACATGTCGCGCCAGCCGTGCCACGGCGTGTCGTCATGACTCGCGTGGATGATCCCTGCTGATACGCTCGCATCGGGCACTCCACGCGCATGCCACACACTGTCTCGGCTCGACCAATGTCGCTCGTTGACAAAACGACTGCACAATGGAGACCGGCCGTTCAACGCGACGGCGCTGGCGCTGCCGATTACGTATGGGGCGCAGAGCGCCTGCATGATGCAGACCAGCCGTTCAACTGCTCTTCAGGATGCCCGCTCCACCACCATGGCTACGGCCTCGCCGCCGCCAATGCAGAGCGTCACCAATCCGCGCTGCGCCTGCCGCCGTTTCATCTCGTATAGCAGCGTCGTCAGCAATCGAGCGCCGCTGGCTCCAATCGGATGACCAAACGCAACCGCGCCGCCGTTGACGTTGACCTTCTGCGGATCGAGTTCGAGCTGTTTGATCGCAGCCAATGCTACTACTGCAAACGCTTCGTTGATTTCAAACAGATCAATGGCGCCGAGCGTCAGTTCAGTTTTGCTGAGCACTTTCTTGATCGCGTCAACCGGCGCGACCGTGAACTCTTCAGGGGCGCGCGCGGCTGCCACTGCGCCGACAATCCGAGCCATCGGTTGTAACCCTAGCCGCTCGGCCCGTTCTCTGGCCATGACGACCACGGCCGCGGCGCCGTCATTGATCTTGGAAGCATTGGCGGGTGTGATCGTACCGCCTTCCTGAAACGCCGGCTTCAGCGTCAACATCTTGTCGAAATTGACGCGCTTGGGTTCTTCGTCTTCGCTGACCAGCGCAGTGCCCTTGGCCTGAGGCACTTCCACCGCGACGATCTCTTCGGCCAGCCAGCCTTGCTCTTGCGCTCGCAGCGCCCGCCGATAACTCTCAGCAGCGAAGGCATCTTGCTCCTGACGCGAGATATTGAGATTTCGAGCGCACAACTCACCGGCATGGCCCATGTGAAAATTGTTATAGACATCCCACAGCCCATCTTTGATCATGCTGTCAACAACTTCGCCATGACCAAGCCGGTAACCTTGCCGCGCTCGCTCCAGCAGGTACGGCGCGTTGCTCATGCTCTCCATGCCGCCGGCCACAACCACATCAGCGTCACCGAGCGCGATGGCCTGCGCTGCCAACATGACCGACTTAAGCCCGGAGCCACAGACTTTATTGATGGTCATACATTCGACCTTTGTGGGCAGGCCGGCAAAGATGGCCGCCTGCCGCGCCGGAGCTTGTCCTACGCCGCCTTGCAGCACATTGCCCATGATCACTTCATCTACATCTGCCGGGGCCACACCGGCTCGCTTAAGTGCCTCCTGAATCGCCGCTGCGCCGAGCTTGGGAGCCGGCAGCGCACTGAGCGAACCCAGAAACGAACCCACCGGCGTGCGGGCAGCACCGATGATGACAACTTCACGCTTATGCTGACTCATATTATTCCCTCCTTAAAAAATGCTTAGGAACGCGCGCCCTTCGGATGATTGTTGAGAACACGCTCCCAGGTTTTCTTCGTTCATCTCGTGACGTCTCCCATGGACGATCCCTTCAAAAATGCCCTCCACAACGAAGCCACAAGTCGCTACCAAAAGCCAAGCCACAGGTCGCTGCGAAGTGATGTTTGATTCTGATGATCACCTCTCGCTCTTCAAGCCG
Organism: Blastocatellia bacterium; assembly: GCA_025054955.1. Lineage (NCBI taxonomy): Bacteria > Pseudomonadati > Acidobacteriota > Blastocatellia > Blastocatellia bacterium. Next base: position 18,031 of record JANWZE010000143.1, read on the forward strand.
AGGACGATGATAACAAATCAGGCGCCCGCGGTCGAGTTGATCAACCCAGCGAAAGAGTTTCTTTTTCCGTGGCGTGCGCGGAGTTCATGGATGATTCCACCAGGCATGAGCCAGCATGCGGGGGCGCCGTCGGTTTCTGAGACGCATCCTGCGGGTGCCTAGTATCCACACTTTTGATCGCGCCAGCGATCGGTGAATTTAGCCGAGGTCTTTCGCAAGTCCCGCAGTCACGTCAACAGAGCGACTCTGACGTCGCGTCAGCGACGACTGAACGCTGATTTCAACGTCGCTGACGCGCGGGGCATGCAGTGTGGCCGACGGCGCAGGCCATGAAAGACCCGCCTAAAGTCAGCGAGCCGTTACGCGGCCAGAGCATGATCACGCTTATGATTTTTGCGCAGTCTTCAGTTACTTCTTCCTGGCCTGATGGGCTCGGCGCAGCTCTTCAGCCATCGCTTTGATCTCGGCCAGGTCCCGCTTCATTTCGCTCCAGCCGTACCAGAGCGCGTAATCCGGGTTCGCATGAAACGTGCCCTGAAACGCCCGCATTCGGTGCTCCAGATGCATTACAAACAGCTTCTGCTCAATCGGTGTCGGCGCATCGTGGAAGGTCAGCAGGTCGGGAAATGGATGCGCGTAAGACGCGGGCTTCTGCAAAACACCATCTTTGTACAACCCGGCCACGATGCGAATGGCTTCGGCCAGCAGCCGATCCGTCTCTCTGATCATCTGGTCGCCTTTCTCCAATTCACCGCGAGCAAAATTGGCCGAGTGGCACTGACTACACGTTTTTACCATCTTGTCGCGCTCTTTCTGCCACTCCTGTTGTGTGAGTCGGGCGACATCAGCGGCTTTGACGACATCAAGTCGTGCTGTCGGTTTGCCGGCAGGATCGAGCACGCCGAGCGCCTGAAGAATCGTCGTCTGATCCTGCGCCCACTGTTTATCTTCTGGCAGCGGCAGACGCACAGCCAAGAATCCCCAAGCCGTTTTGACAGCATGATTGCCGTCCTGCATGTGGCAAGTCTGACAGGTCGGGGCGGCGACGCTTTCCGGCAGCGTTCCATTCTGCTTGAGCAAATATCGCACGCCGTGCTTGGACGATGAATACATTTCCCACTGCGGATGATCGAATCCCATGTGGCAAGTCTGGCAGGCTTGCGGTTGCTTAGCCTCCTTCACCGAGAACAGATGGCGGGTGTGGCACGCATCGCAGGAAGCCACGCCGAATCCACCGCCTGCTGCCTTCAGTTCTTTCAGCTCAGCCTCTGTCTTTAATCCGATCTTATGGCATCCGCCGCATCCCTTCAATCCCTCTCGCATCGCTACAGGCAACGCATGGGTGGTCGGCATTGCCTTCATCGCCGCCCACGCGAACGCATGTTTGCCGCTTTTGAACTGCTGCACCTGCGTTTCGTGGCACATCGCGCAAGTATCCGGTGTAGGAATTTGCACTTTGGCCACGTCATCGGCAGACATGTGCCCGTCGCCATGACAGATGGCGCAATCAACGCCATTCTGACTGTGTTTGCTTAACTGCCAATCTGAAACAATGCCGGGCGTCACCGTTCGATGGCAGGCGATGCAGGCCGGGCCTTTGGCGCTTGAGGCGAGCACAACGCCTCCGGCCACTTCCGGCTTGTCCGCCGCCTGATCAATTCGGTTGGGACCGCCGGGCACAATCGCCAAAACAAAAAAAGAGACCACCAACGTCGAGACTTTGAAGAATCTCCGCATAAACACGCCTCCCTCAGTTTTGAAATGAACAACCTCAGCTTATCAACGGTCAAAGCGCGTAACAACTATCATGCCCGTTAATGGAACGCCGCCGGCCGATAGTTGTCAGCGCATTCACCGTCGCAACCTGCGCGCGGCATAGGAACTGAGCACCTTCAAATAATTGGCTCGCTCGAACGCCGCCGGTTCAGCAACGGCGCGTTGACTCATGCTGCCTTGCATTTGCTGAATGGATTCGTACTCGTGCTCTTCCATCCAGCGCCGCAAATCGGCTTCCACGACGCGCAGATGATCAATTCCATGTTTGAGCAAGGCCGAGGTCATCATCGCCACCTTCGCGCCGGCCATCATCGCTTTGAGCACGTCTTGCGCCGTGTGAACGCCACCCGTGACGGCCATGTCAGCCTTGATACGTCCGTACAAAATGGCCACCCATCGAATGCGTAGCAATAATTCGTAGGAATTGCTCAACGTCAGCGTCGGCACGACCTCCAGATTTTCCAGATCAAAATCGGGTTGATAGAAACGATTGAACATCACCAGCGCGTCAGCGCCGACTTGATCGAGCAGATAGGCCATATTGGCAAATGCGCTGAAGAAATGGCCGAGCTTTACAGCCACCGGAATGTTGACCGACGCTTTGACATCACGCACCAAATCCAGATACATCTGCCGGACCTCCAGGCCGCTCAACTGCGGGTCGGTCGGGATGTAGTAGACATTCAATTCGAGCGCGTCGGCCCCGGCCTCTTCAATTTTTTTGGCGTATTTGATCCACCCACCGGTCGAAACACCGTTGAGGCTGCCGATGATGGGAATACTGACGGCCTCTTTGGCCTTACGAATGTGCTCCAGATACCCCTCCGGCCCCAACTTGTATGCGCTCAGGTCAGGAAAATAGGAGAGCGCCTCGGCATAGCTCTCCGCGCCGTATGAAAGATACCGATCCAGCACTTCGCTCTCCAGGTTAATCTGCTCCTCAAACAACGAGTGAAGCACGACGGCAGCCGCGCCGGCGTCTTCCATACGACGAATGTTGCCAATATCTTCACACAGCGGCGACGGAGATGCGACCAGTGGGTTCTTCAACGTCATCCCGAGATAGGTTGTTGTCAGATCAATCATGCTCATCCTCCTTCTTGGTCTCGGCAGCCGGCATCGCCGCCCATTGTTCATAGAATCGCCAGCGTTTCCAAACGTCCTCCTGCGCTTGTTCCAGCAGCTCTTGCGCCGCCTGTGGATGGCTGTGCGCCAACATCGTATAGCGCGTTTCGTTGTAAATGTATTTGTGCAGCGGCAGCGACGGTGGCTTCGAGTCGAGTTGGAGCGGATTCTTGCCTTGTTTGATCAACTCAGGATTGTAACGCAATAGCGGCCAATAGCCTGTCTGCACGGCGAGCTTCTGCTGATCCATGCCGTGCACCATATCGTAACCATGCGCGATGCAATGCGAATAGGCGATGATCAGCGATGGTCCATCGTAGGCTTCTGCTTCGAGGAACGCTTTGATCGTATGCGCATCGTTGCCGCCCATCGCTACGCGCGCCACATAGACGTTCCCATACGTCATGGCCAGCATGGCCAGGTCTTTTTTCGGCGTTGGCTTGCCACCTGCGGCGAACTTCGCCACAGCGCCGCGAGGCGTGGCTTTGGACATTTGCCCACCGGTGTTCGAATACACCTCCGTGTCGAGCACAAGGATGTTGACATTGCGCCCCGAAGCAAGCACGTGATCGAGTCCGCCATAGCCGATGTCATACGCCCAGCCGTCGCCGCCGACGATCCATACGCTCTTTTTGACCAGCGTATCGGCCACACTGAGCAAATCGCGCGCTTCAGGTGTGTCTACGCCTTGTAGTTTCTCAACGAGTCGCCGCACACGCTCACGTTGTTCTTGAATGCCGACCTCCGTTGATTGATCGGCGTTAAGCAACGCCTCTGCCAATTCCTCACCCACAACTGACGAGAATCGCATCACCAGCTCACGCGCATACTCGGCCTGCTTGTCCAGCGCCAATCGCATGCCCAGCCCAAACTCTGCGTTATCTTCAAACAACGAATTGGACCACGCCGGACCACGTCCTTCCTGATTACAGGTGTATGGCGTCGTCGGCAAGTTACCGCCGTAGATAGACGAACACCCGGTCGCATTGGCAATCAGCGCGCGGTCACCAAACAGTTGCGTCAGCAACTTGATGTAGGGCGTTTCGCCGCAGCCAGCGCAGGCGCCCGAGAACTCAAACAGAGGCAGCAGCAGTTGCGAGTCTTTGACATGACTCAGATTCAAGTGGCGACGGTCAGTCTCCGGAATGGTCAGGAAGAAGTCCCAATTCTGGCGTTCCTGCTCGCGCAGCGGCGCCTGTGGCATCATGTTGATCGCCTTGAGGCGAACTTCTTTTTTGTTTTTCACCGGGCAGACTTCAACGCACAACGCGCAGCCGGTGCAATCTTCCGGCGCCACTTGCAACGTGTAGACTCGATCCTGAAATTCGACCCAGCGCGCGCGAGCCGCTTTGAACGTCGCAGGCGCCTGTTGCAACAGCGCCGGATCATAGATTTTGGCGCGAATGACAGCATGCGGACACACAAGCACGCATTTGCCACACTGGATGCAGATGTTCTCATCCCAGACGGGAATCTCTTGAGCAATGTTGCGCTTTTCCCACTGCGTCGTGCCACACGGGTATGTGCCGTCAACGGGAAACGCGCTGACCGGCAATCGGTCGCCTTCGCCAGCGATGATCGGGGCAATGACACGTTGAACGAACTCCGGCGCCTGCGGCGGCACAGGTGAACACAGATCGAACGTGCTGGTGACACGGTCGGGAACGGTCACTTCATAAAGATGATCCAACGTGCTATCAACGGCAGCGATGTTCTTCTGCACAACGGCTTCGCCGCGCCGACCATACGTCTTCTCGATGGATGTCTTGATCGCCTCAATCGCTTCTTCGCGCGGCAACACGCCGCTGATGGCAAAGAAGCAGGTTTGCATGATGGTGTTGATGCGCCCGCCCATGCCAGTTTCCCGCGCGACTTTGTAGGCGTCTATGACGAAGAAGCGCAATTTCTTCTCGATGATCTGCTGTTGCACTTTGCGCGGCAAATGGTCCCACACTTGTTCCGGCCCATACGGGCTGTTAAGCAAAAAGGTCGCGCCCGGCTCGGCTGCTTTCAGCACATCCATGCGCTCCAGAAATGTGAATTGATGGCAGGCGACGAAATTCGCTTGACTGATCAAATATGTCGAGTGAATCGGCTTGGGGCCGAAACGCAAATGAGAGATGGTGACTGAGCCGGATTTCTTCGAATCGTAGACGAAGTAACCTTGAGCGAAGTTGTCGGTCTCCTCGCCGATGATCTTAATCGAATTCTTATTGGCGCCGACGGTGCCATCAGCGCCGAGGCCATAGAAAATGGCTCGCACCGTCGCTGGGTCTTCGGTCGAGAAGGTCGGATCATAATCGAGGCTTGTGTGCGTCACGTCGTCATGGATGCCGATGGTGAAATGATTCTTCGGTTTCTCTTTGGCCAACTCATCGAATATGCGCTTGATCATCGCCGGCGTGAATTCCTTTGACGAGAGGCCATAACGTCCACCGACGATGCGCGGCGTTGTCACAAGCGGAGCCGCGCCGCGCTCCATCGCTTCATACACGGCGGCGACAACGTCCAGATAGAGCGGCTCGCCGGCGCTGCCGGGTTCTTTTGTGCGATCCAATACGGCGATGGCGCGCGCTGTGCTGGGTAACGCTGCAACGAACGATTCAGCAGAAAATGGCCGGTAGAGTCGCACTTTCACTGCGCCCACTTTTTCGCCACGCGCGACCAAATAATCAACCGTTTCTTGCACAGCTTCGGCGCCTGACCCCATCAGCACGATAACCCGCTCGGCATCCGGCGCGCCGATGTAATCGAAAAGATGATAGCGGCGCCCGGTTCGTTCGGCGAATAAGTCCATCACATTTTGCACGATGGTTGGACACGCTCGGTAATAGGGATTGACTGTTTCGCGCGCCTGAAAATAAACATCCGGGTTCTGCGCAGTGCCGCGAATGAATGGATGGTCTGGTGAAAGCGCTCGCGCGCGATGGGCATGCACAAGCTGCTCATCAATCAAGGCGCGAAGATCATCAGGGGTCAGCGGCTCAACCTTGGCGACCTCATGAGATGTGCGAAACCCGTCGAAGAAGTGGACAAACGGGATGCGCGCGCGCAACGTCGCTGCCTGCGCAATGGCCGCGAAGTCCATCGCTTCTTGCACCGAACAAGAAGCCAACATGGCAAATCCCGTTTGCCGCACGGCCATGACATCACTGTGATCGCCGAAAATGGAGAGCGCCTGCGCGGCAAGCGAACGCGCTGCCACATGAATGACCATCGGCGTCAGTTCGCCGGCAATTTTGTACATATTAGGAATCATCAGCAACAACCCCTGCGATGACGTGAATGTCGTGGTCAGGGCGCCGGCTTGCAGTGCGCCGTGTACCGCGCCGGCCGCGCCGCCTTCGCTCTGCATCTCAATGACCGTCGGCACAGTGCCCCAGATGTTCGTTTTGCCTTCCGCCGACCATTGGTCGCACCATTCGCCCATCGGCGACGAGGGCGTAATCGGGTAGATGGCGATCACTTCATTGAGCTGATGCGCGATGGAAGCAACCGCTTCATTGCCGTCAATTGTTATACTTTGCCTCATAAACTCACCTCAACTCAAAACTGCCTATGAGCCAACAGAGGCAATCCTTATGCCAGCCACTTTGCAGCCTCCTGCGCAACGAAATCAACGGGTTTGCTGTGTTGCGTCGCATCAGGCGTGAGAGACCATTGGGTGTAACAACGCACCAGACTGGGTGATCTGCCCCAACGATGGGCATGAAACTCAGTCCGCAACGGTTGAAATTGCAGGTGAGAGATGCTCAGCTCGGTCGGCCACCGAGGTAGAATGACATTAGGCGAGACTTAACCGGCAGGCTGGAAAACCCGAGAATACTACCGATCGCAGAGCAAAAGGCCACGTTCATGGGACCAGAAGCATGGCAGGACTCGAAGCGACCGAGCGGGAATCTGCTCCCAATTGCGGATTGAAGACCGGCGGCGGCCGCTCGGCAAGTTCGTGTCCTGCCGTGCTCTCTCCTTGGTGGAACGCCGCCCTTCGCAGGCCAATTGGTATGCGATCTTCGGCATTTGGTACCATAGAATACTCAAGAGAAAGACCAGGTTTAATGAAGCGACATAGCCAGCAGAACGTCCTACGCGACCGTCTCCGATGTTCTTGATTGTATGTGGAGAAGAAGTCCCCGAAGGAGACCGCTTCAATAGCCGGTGGCAACTCCACCGAAATGGCAGCCTCGTCCAGTCCAACCCGAAAGGGTTGAACTCATGGAGCGAGTGCGACCCCTTCACCCAAATCCTCTTGATGCCCATCACGAGGATCTGGGGAAAGGCTGCGCCGAGCCCATCAGGCCAGGAAGAAGTAACTGAATCCTTTTTCGTTGATTTGGATCATATCGCATGGAACCAGGCACACAGCCTGAGCCATGAGGTTCCAAGAAATCTCACGATAAGGAGGAGAAGATTCTATGGCGATTGTGCGATGGAGACCATTTCAAGAGCTCGAGACATTTCGTCGGGAGATGGATCGCTTGTTTGAGGATTTCTTCGGGCGGGAATGGTCGCTGTGGCGTCCGGCTCGAGAAATCGCTCGCGCCGGCGTCTTGACGCCCGCCATTGACATGTATGACAAGAAAGACGAAATCGTCGTCAAGGCAGAGCTGCCCGGCTTGAGAAGAGAGGACATCAAACTGGAGCTGACCGAAGACACGCTGACGCTCTCCGGTGAGCTGAAACGCGAAGAGGAAGTCAAGGAAGCTGACTACTATTGCTGCGAGCGAGCCTACGGCAAGTTCTCGCGGACCATTGGGCTGCCGGTGAAAGTCAAAACGGATAAAGCCGAGGCCAGCTTCAAAGACGGCATTCTGGAAGTGCATCTGCCGAAGGTCGAAGAAGCCAAGCCGAAGCAAGTGCTATTGGAAGTGAAGTGAATCAGTCAATGACGAATGAATGAGTGGTGGAGTAACTGATGCTGCCTGGGGCAGAGACCGTGGTGGAGAGAGACAACCACGCGCTCCCTGCCCCACCTTGACGGCGCGTTGCGCGTCACCGGTCGGGTCGGATGTAACAGAGGCACTCACTCCAGAGAGGTAATTGCTCACGCCACAGAACCAGAACGTAGACCACGTGCGCTATGTTTACTCAGTCTATCAAACTTGGCAAACTGCTTGGGATTCCAGTTGGACTACACTATTCCTGGTTTATCGTGTTTGTCTTGGTGACGCTCTCGCTGGTGACACAATTCGCCGCCAGCCATCCGCACTGGAGCCGAGCCGAACACTACGCTGTAGGGCTTGCGACTTCCGTTCTTTTCTTCGTTTCGGTTCTGCTGCACGAGCTAGGTCACAGCGTTGTGGCGCTGCGGAAAGGTGTTCCGGTTCGCGCGATCACGTTGTTTGTTTTTGGCGGCGTGGCTCAAATCGAGCGCGAGCCGAGTCGCCCAACGGATGAGTTTCACATCGCCATTGCCGGGCCGATGGTGAGCTTTCTGCTGGCTGGACTCTTTTATGTGCTGTCAGCCGGCACGGTGACCATGAGCGAGGCCGTCAGCACGCTCAGTCAGTGGCTCGGACGGATTAACTTCATGCTGGCCGCCTTCAATCTGATTCCCGGATTTCCATTGGACGGCGGTCGCGTCTTTCGCGCGCTCATGTGGAAATACACCGACAACTACGAGCAAGGCACGCGCATCGCCTCAGCTAGCGGCCAGATGATCGCTTATTTGTTCATCCTTGGCGGCGTCTGGATCGCCTTCACCGGCAACTTTGTCAGCGGGCTTTGGCTTGGGTTCATTGGCTTTTTCCTGCTTAATGCGGCGCAAGCGACGGTCGCTCAATTGGACGTGCGGCGAATGCTGGCGGGGATTCGCGCCAAGGATGTCATGACGACTGATTGCCTGGTGATGCCTCGCGGGGAAAGCGTTGCCGAGCTGGTTGAGGAACATCTGCTGCGAACAGGCCGACGCTGTGCCGTGATTACTGACGAGAATCGGCTTGTTGGGTTGGTTACGGTTCATCAGATCAAAAAAATCCCACGCGATGAGTGGCCGATGACACCGCTTGGCTCCATCGCGATACCGATAGCGGAGCTTCACGCCGTGCCGCCCGACATGGAGCTGGCGGATGTGCTGAGGCTGATGGATGATCAGGGCGTCAATCAGGTTCCTGTTGTCAGTGATGGACACGTGCTCGGCTTGCTCAGCCGCGAGCAGATGATGCGCGTCATTCGAACGCGATTTGAGCTTGGCGCTTAAGCCGGGAGGATACATGAAGAGCATGAGGCAATTGAGCGAAAAATGGTCATAGCGCCTCTCGGACATGGGGGCGGGACAACGACGGTGCGCGTCGCGCGCCGGCACGCTTGCCACGCTCTGACGATGATTAGCCACGAGCAAGCTGGCGCAGACTCAAAACCAGGAGAGATTGTATGGATGGAGAGCTGACTATTACGCTTGAACAGAAGAAAGATTATGAGTTCGTCGTGAGATTCGACCCACAGGATGGCGGCACATGGCTCATGGATGAATCACCGCCGCTGGGAAACGGACAGGGGCCGGATGCAGCCAGAGTGCTGGCGGCAGCGGTCGGCAACTGTCTCAGTGCGAGCCTACTCTTCTGTTTGCGCAAGGCGAAGATCGGTGTTCAAGGCATGAAAACAACTGTGACGACCTCGCTTCAGCGCAATGAACAGGGGCGATTGCGTATCGGCGGCATTCGCGTGGCCATCGCTCCTGAAATTGATCCGGCCGACCGAGAGCGCGTTCATCGCTGCCTGGAGCTCTTTGAGGACTACTGCGTGGTGACCCAGAGCGTGCGCCGCGGCATAGATGTCCAAGTCCAGGTCAATGTCAGTTGATACTTGATGCGAGGGAAAAAACGAGGGAAAAAATATGATGTTGCTGAGCGAACGAGACAAAAAGCGATTGGAGAGCTTTTTCCGCAGCAAGTTGGTGCGTCCGGTAAGACTGCTGTTATTTGTGCAAGAGCAGTTTCTTCTCTGGACTGAGTGGAGCCAGCCTTGCCAGTTCTGTCGGGAGACGAAGGAGTTGGTAGAGACGCTCTCGCAGCTCTCACCCTTGATCCAGGCGGAGATTCACGATTTCGATCGCGAGCAGGAGGTGGCCGAGCGGTATCAGGTGGATAAAATCCCCGCCCTCATCGTCACGGCCCAGGGTGAGGATCAGACGGGTGTTCGGTACTACGGCATTCCAGCCGGTTTTGAGTTCACGTCGCTGGTGGAAGACATCATGGATGTGTCGCGCGGGACGACGGACATAGACGCGCAGGTGCGCCAGCGCATTGGCGCCATCACCACGCCGACGCACATTCAAGTGTTCGTCACGCCGACCTGCCCGTATTGTCCTCGCGCGGTGCGGACGGCGCATAAATTCGCTTTGGAGAATCCGAACATTCGCGCCGACATGGTGGAAGCCAACGAGTTTCCTGATCTGGCCCAACGCTACCAGGTGTTGGGCGTGCCGAAGGCCGTTATCAACGAGACGATCAGTTTTGAAGGGGCGCTGCCGGAGCACCTCTTTGCTCTTTATCTGCTCAAGGCGGCTGACCAACTGACAAGCCAAGAAGCGACCATACTCGCTCAAGTCGAGCAGCAGATGCGCCAGTTGTCGGAATTAAGCGAAGCGGAAGAACACGAGCACCATCATCACCATGACGAACACGAAGGTGAGTGATTCATCCGGTGGCGGCAGCATCGAGATCAAGTCCATGCGCGATCACCATGATGAATACGAAGGCGGGTGATCCACCCAGCTTCTTCCGCATGAAGGAGGCAGAGGGATATGACCGAGGAGATGGGTCTTGAATTTCGGCTGGACTTACCGGAAGAGGAAGAACCTTACGATGTCATCATCATTGGCGGCGGACCGGCAGGATTGAGCGCAGCCATCTACGCCGCACGGGCCAAACTCCGCACGCTCGTGCTCGATAAGCATCCTCTTACGGGAGCGCTCGGATTGACGAGCCGGATTGAAAACTATCCTGGCATCCCGTATGCCTTGAGTGGCGCCGAGTTATTAGACATCTTGCGCCAACAAGCGACGCAGTTTGGGGCAGAGTATCGGCAGGCACAGGTGACGGGCGTGGAGCTTCAAAAGGATCCGAAAGTGGTTGTTTCCACCGAAGGAAATTTCTACGGGCGCGCGGTCATCATTGCCACCGGAGCGATGGGACACAAACCTTCGATTCCCGGCGAAGCGCAACTGATTGGGCGTGGGGTGAGCTATTGTGCCGTGTGTGATGCGCCCTTCTTTGGCGGAAAAGATGTGGCCGTTCTGGGCGATAATGATGAAGCGTTGGACGAATTGGCTTTCGTCGCTCGATTTGCTCGCACGGTGTATTTACTCTCTCCGCATCGGGAACCGCGAGCGCGTCCAGAAGCAGTGGCGACAGCAAAGGCCATCCCCACAGTGGTGTGGCGACTGGGAACGCGTGTGACGGCAATTGAAGGAACAAATCACGTCGAGGCGGTGAGAGTCGAGCACGCCGGACAGCAGGAACGCATTCCGGTCGCCGGCGTGTTCATTTATCTGGTCGGCAACCGACCGGTCACCGATTTCGTGAAAGGTCAGTTGGCGCTGAGCTCTGAGGGTTGTCTGCGAACTGATCCAGAGACCAAACAAACGAGCATCGCCGGCGTCTTTGCTGTGGGTGACGTGGTGTGCAAAGAGATTCGACAAGCCGTGATCGCTGCGGCGGAAGGCGCGATTGCTGCTTTGGAAGCGGATAGGTTTTTGCGTCATCGAGCAAAACCGCGATCGGATTGGGCCTAGCGGTAATCGGGAAGACGACTCTATGGCGAGAGGGCACTCCGCCTACAGACGTCATTTGCATCCTTCGTTTGGCTCATCAGAAATAATAGAGGTAAGGCCAATCGTCCGAAGAAAGGCCCTATCTGATGAAGGTAGATGGCCAGCAGGACCGAAACGTCACACGTAGCGGTCTTCGGTGCTCTGTGGGCGTAAGGTCTAAGACCAAGAAACATAGGAGCGACCGACAGACTTCGTCTCCTGATCGTGGCTCACCCTGCTCACCAGAGTTTGGCGACTCTGATCTTTTTGCTCAAGCTGCCGGCCTCATGTGAGCTTCGGCGCATGCTCGAACCTTTGGTGAACCACCGTCCAATCTATGGCCTTGAAAAAGGCCTCGATGTACTCACCGCGCCGGAGATCATAGTCAACCATATAAGCGTGCTCGAACACATCCATCACAAGCAGTGGAACAGCTCCTGCCAAATGGCCAAGATCATGCTCGTTGATCCAGGTATTGAAGGTTCGGTTGGCGATGGGATCGAGGCAGAGAATCACCCAGCCGATTCCGCGAATCGCTCCCACAGCCTTAAACTCTTTCTCCCAATTGTCGTACGAGCCGAAGTCCGCGACCAACTTTTTGAAAAGCGGGGAATTTTTCTCGAGCGTCCTTCCTGCCTTGAGCATGTTGCCGAAGTAGTACTCGTGCAGTCGCATGCCGTTGAACTCCCACGCGAATCGGCGTTTCAACTCGGCATATTCAGGCGACCCGGTCTTCCCCTCTTTCACCATACCAGTCAAAGCCTCAGCGAGTTTGTTGGTGTTCGCCACATAGCCCTGATACAGGGCGAAGTGATTCTTCAAAAGCCGGTCGCTGAACCCGGCTGTTCCAAGTAGATGATCGTAATTACGTGCTTCGTAAGCCATAGGCCTCTCCTCACCTGAATGTCCATGAGGATTGACGTTCACGAGCTTCATCGCCGCTACTGAGCCGAGCAGCTTCCCGGTCCACCGTAGAAGCTCTCGCCGGGTAAACATCTTTGAAGCCAAAGGCATCGTCGTCCTCCAATTCCCAGAAAAGCCATCAACTGCCTCAGCCGATATTCGCGCAAAAAATGGCGGCTTTCATCCACGTGGCCCGGCTCGAACATCGCCTTTTGGTGATGTGAATGGCCATTTTCATCCGCTTTCTTTCCACCCTCTGAGGATCGAAGGAAACGCGTAGGCACCATTCGGGCATGGGCGCGTTCACAGATGAACGTACTGTCCCAGCGTCAGGGCCAGAGCGAGGCCAACGAGACCGACGAATAAAGCTCCAGCGAGGCCCACGGCAAAGGGTTTCAGGCCTACGCCCTTGAACACCGAGAAGCTGGTCCCTAACCCGACAGCCGCCATCGCCGTGCCGAGCAGATATTGTGAGCCCCATACATCGCCGATCTCTTTGGTCAGGGCCTTCCACGCCGAGGCGTCAAAAAGGCCGAACGCAGCGCCGCTTTGCACCCCCGCGTCGCCCAGCGAGCGCAGCACCGCCATGGCGATGAAGCCAACGACGAACAGCGGAAAGAGCTTGGTGATGCTCACGCGGGTGCTGCGGCCCTGCCCGCTTCGGTTGTTGCGCAGATAATACAAAGATAACGCAGGCACCACGGCAGCGAGGAACAGATTGCGCGTCAGCTTGGTCACCGTCGCGGCCTTAAATGCCGTGTCGTCATTAAACACTTCTTTGTACGTCAGCGCAGCGCCGACGACTTGCGAAGTCTCATGCACAGCAGTTCCCAAAAACAGGCCGACTTGCTCCGAGCTGTGCAGGAGCAAGTGGGCAATGTACGGGTACAGGAACATGGCCATCAGGCCGAAGAGCGTGATATTGGCCACGGCATACGCCACTTCGCGGTCTTCTGCTTCAATGGCGGGAGCCGTCGAGACGATGGCCGTCACGCCACAAATTCCCGTGCCCGCAGCGATCAACGTTCCTAAGCGCTCCGGCAAGCGGAGCACCTTGTTGAACCAGCTCACGAACACCAGGCCTGAGGCAATCACCACCAAGACAATTGGCACTCCCCAACCACCCAGCCTGAGGACATCAACCAAGCTGAGCTTGATGCCCACAAAGATGATGCCCAACCGCAGTATCTTGGTGACGCTGAACTGAATACCGGGTTTGATCCATTCCGGCAAGATGATGGCATTGCGCAGAAGCATGCCGATGACAATGGCCATCAATACGCCGGAAACCGGGCTGGCCTTTCCGGTCGGGTCAATGCCTTGAAAACTCAAAACCCAGTTCCCGACCATGTTAGCCAGCGGTAACGCCACCAGCATAACGGTTGCGGCCAGGGCAACGCCGGGCACCAGCTTCACCACCTCGCTCACCCGACTGACGCCAAAGATGGCTTTGACGAAAGGATTTGTTTCCACGTTTGCGCTCATTGACTCTCTTCCCTAGTTTCACACGAACAGGGTCACCCGCGATTTGAGGGCATCACCTAGGAACGTGGCGACGCCGCCTATGTCTAGGCCCTCAATTAACTCCTCATCCTTAATCCCCATCACGTCACGCGACATCTCGCAGGCGACCAAGCGCACGCCCAACTGGCGCGCCAGGGCGATCATCTCCTCAAGCGAATTGATTTGTTTCCGCTTCATCATGGCGCGCAGCATCTTCGCTCCGATGCCGAAGAAGTTCATCTGCGACAGCGGCAATTCGTGCGTATTGGCCGGCGACATCAGCGCCATCAATTTCTCGAAAAGCTCTTTCCCTTCGGTGACTTTCTTGCGCCGCAGCGCATTCAGTCCCCAGAACGTGAAAAACATGCTCACCTGCTGGCCCAGCGCGGCTGCTCCGCTGGCGATGATGAAGGCGGCGAGCACCCTGTCCAGGTCGCCGGAGAAAACGACCACCGACACCCGGTCTTCCGGTAGACGCTCTTCAAGCTCAGCAAGCTTCTGCTCAACGGCTGCCAGTCTCTCGGCAATGTGGGCTGGCAACTGGCCGGAGGAAACGGACTCTTCATTGTCGTCGAGCGTGCTTTCGACTACTTGTTCTCGTTCAGTTTTCACCAACGGTTCCATAGGCTGTTCTCCTTCTCGCTCTAAGCATGGTTGAGAACGACCGACTTTCTCCCGCTGGGCGCCGTTGACCCTCAGCCAATCTTTTGCACGTAGTGCACGTAGACTTCCTTGCCGTCAATGACTTCGGTCGCCTGGCTCACCAGCGAGATGTTCTTTGCCGTCTTGGCCCAACCCTGAAAGTCTTTCACTGACCCGCGGTCGGTGGCAAGTACCTTGAGCACCTGACCGGGTTCTAAGGTGGTTATCTCCTGACGCGCATTGATAATGGGCAGCGGACAAGAAAGCCCGCGCGCGTCCAGCACTCTGTCAAAATTTATCGCTGTCATCGTTCATTCACCTCCCAGTTGGAATCGCGCTCGCCGCGCATTGATTCTTGCCGAGTTCCATCTCGGTCACCTCATCTTCGTCGGCCTGAATCCATCCGAGGTTGGCCTTACGGATCTTGCCGTAGATGGCCGGTTGCTCGGAAAGGCTGGCCAGCACGGATCGGATGAATTCTTCCTCGCTTCTGCTTTGCATGACCGCGTTGGTGCGGCGAATCTCCCCAAGCCTTTCCGTCACCAATCCATCCTCTCTCTGCTCATCCGCGGAAGAGAAATGCGCCGGTAGAACCCACACATCATCCGGCAGAGGGGCAAGTTTCTCGAAGAGGGTGCGATACAAATCGCGTGCCCAGGGTTCGGCCTGACCACCCAGGTCCGGTCGGCCTGCGCCTAAAACGAAGATCGTATCGCCGGTCAGCAGGAACTTGTCGTTGATGAGGAACGTCGTGCTGCCGGGCGTGTGTCCCGGTGTCTCAAGAGCAATGACGCGCAACGTCACATTGCCCACGTCGAACCGCTGACCATCCCGGAGCGACTCATAGGGGAAGCGGGCTCCCTCAGCATCCGCCATCCGAATGTGGTAAGTGGCTCCCACGCGCTCAGCCAGCGCCGCTCCACCTGAGATGTGATCGGCATGCAGGTGGGTATCGAAGACATGCTTGATCTTCAGCCCCTTTTCATTGGCTAGGTTGATGTACTGGTCAATATGACGTGACGGGTCAACGACGATGGCCTCACCCGCCGAACCGATCAGGTACGAGAGGCACCCCTTGCCGAACCGGTTGATCTGATAGAACACAATGTCAGGCTGCCCTTCCTTGGCCATTGACACCTCAGTGAATTGATGGGCATTGCCCCATGCAATCATCCCACCCGCCAGATTCCGTGCCTGATAGCCACGCTCACTGAGCAACTGAGCAACATACTCGGAAGACCCGCCCTTTGCGCATACGACCGTGATCTCACGACCCTTGGGAACCTTGCCGATGTTGACCTCAGGGTCTTCCAAGAAATCGAAGTATGGGATGTGAAGTGTTTCCACCGCGTCCTTGCCCTCGATGCGCCATTGCTGGAATTCATCCTCGTTGCGCACATCGAGGATGAATGGTTTCTCTCCCAGAGCCAGTTCGCGCATGAGCTGTTCTGGTGTGACACTGCGAACGTTCTGTATCGTTGTGCTCATCTCATTCATTGTTTGGTCCTCCCTTCTATGCTACTATCGTCACATTCCAAGAAATGCAAAACCAGGCCAAAGGATACATCGAAGGCGGGCAATCTGACAGTCTACTGGAACTCTTTCACCGCGCTAAGTCGGGTGATTCCGAGGCTCTCGATCAATTCTTCGCGCTCATCAAGGCGCGAGTTTCATCCTTCGGCAAGAGGGTCTGCGGCAACTTGGAGGACGCTTATGACATGTTGCAGGAGACCTTGCTTTCGATGTTCAAATCGCTTCCTAAGCTCGACTTCAAAGATCCAAAGGCCTTGAACGTGTGGCTCTACAGAGTGGCCGTGAATGCCTGCCTGATGATGCGACGCAAAGGCAAGTTCGAACCCGAGCATGAACTCTCACTTGACGAATTCATCCCAGGCGGCCAAGACGATGGGAAAACCCTTGAAATCCCCGATTGGTCGAATATCCCCGAAGAGAGATTGCTCGAAAACGAGATCAAGGAAGCCGTAAACAGGGCGACGCAAGCCTTGCCAGCGAACTACCGAAAAGTGCTGGTGCTCAGAGATATGGAAGGGCTTTCAACGAAAGATGTAGCCAAAGTATTGGGCATCTCCGAGCACAACGTTAAGATTCGCTTGCATCGCGCCCGGCTTGCTCTGCGGCGGGAACTGGAGGGATACTTCCTCGCTCATAGGCAAGGGCTGGATCAAAGGATTGAACTCAAACGAGCTAGTATTCCGCAAGAAAGCAAGTCGGCCTGCCGTGATATACTCCAGAAGCTCTCCGAATACTTAGACGGCCAACTCCGCCCCAAGCTGTGTCAGCGCATTGAGCGCCACCTGCAAGACTGTGCCCCATGCGTGGCGTTTGTCAATACGCTGCGGAAAACGATCGAACTATGTCGAAGCTATGCCGCCGACGAAAAGATGACAATTCCGCCAGAGGAGAAGGAAAAGCTCAGAGCGGCCTTGGAGGCCTGTCGGCAGGCGATCTTGCAGGATCGGACATCGCCTTGACCCTCAGTATGTGTTCCATCAGTTTGGCCTGAACGCCCAGGTCAATTCTGAACGGGCGCCTTAGCGCGCTCCCGCATCCTTCGCTCTAGTCGCGTGAGCCACCAGATGACCCCCACTAACATCAGGGCAAATGCCAGAGCCACCGGCAGAACGGGCAACCCCAACACAGAAGGGATCGTGATCTTCCCCAGGTTTGCCGGTTCGATCAGGATCGGCTTCAGCCAAGGATAGACGACGATGAACGCCAATGCGCCCATCAGTCCTCCCACCACGGCCAAGATCGCTTCGCCGATGCCAGAGCCAAGGCCCACAACGGCGGTCCCCGGACAATACCCGCCGAGCGCGATGCCGACTCCGAAAATGAACCCGCCAGCGATTACACCCCACAGGTACAACGGTTTGATCTTCCAATGAACCAGCTCTGGCGACAACGCGCTGAGCGCTGCGATCCCGATCAAGCTCACCACGATGGCCGTCAGCATCACCTTGAGCATCGTGAAATCTCTCAGCCAAAGACCGCGATGCACGAGATTGCACCGGCTGAATCCGGCCCGGTGCAGCGCAAATCCAAACCCGATGCCCGTGAGGAATCCTAAAAGTAGCGTCGTGGTCATCTCAATTCCCTCCTTGACGAATTACCGGGACGGCTCTCGGAACAAAAGCTTGGCGAAGAGCATCCCGGTACCAAAGGCCACGGCTCCGAAAACCAGTCCGCTAATGGCCATCTGTGCCATTCCGCTCAACATGTGCCCGGTCGTACATCCTCCGGCGAGCCTCGCTCCGAAGATGAAGAGGAACCCGCCCAGCCAGGCGCGAACGTAGCGCCGCATCCGGCTGCCCTCGAAACCCGTCACGCAGACGGGCGCAACGGCCGGCTGGCTGTGAAGCCCTCCCTTCATGCGGCCTAAAAGAAAAGAGAGCAATGCTCCCGTAAATAACCCCGCCAGGAGCATCACCTCCCAGGTGACTCCAGTTCCGATCTCGCGTAGATAGAGCTGTTGCGCGGCGAAACCGGGGAAGAGGCGATCAAGCACCAATCCAACAAACTGCGGATAGGCCGTTGAGACGCCAAGGGGTGCGACCGTGGCGATGGCAAATATCTGCACGAGCCCAATCAACGCGCCCCATTTCAGCCAATTTGGCATGCGAGCCGCATCTGACTTCCCTGTCGCCGGAAATGTGCGTACTTTCATTTCACTAACAGCCATACATGAAATCCTCCATCATTTATCCAGGCTCACTGAGTAGCCGTCCGGCTGAGGCGATCAAAGACAGGCCGGCCTGCTCATCAACGTAGACGCTGTCGCTGCTCAGACCCCGCGATTCTACGCCGTGCTCTTTCAGTTGTGGCGTGATCTCAGCGACCGCCAGAAACTTGGTGGTACACACCGGAGTCAAATCCGCCAGTTGCGAGAACGATAGCAACCAATCCCCACTGAAGTCTCCAAGCCCCACCCGGCCGTGCGTTATCTCGGCCTCAAGGGCCGGAGCCGGCTCACCCAGCCGAGGTAGACTCGGTCCAGCGGCTACGCTCATCCTTTTTCTTCCTCCCTCTCGCTGATCCACACGTGATAAATGCATTGTGCGGGGATACGGATACACTGGCGCTGTTTTTCTCAAGCTGGCCTCAATGATGTGCAGCAAACTACCAGCCTGGTCCAGGCCATTATGGATACAGAACGGATCGAAAGCCCAACGATATTGACCTCGCTGTCGCGCCTTTGCTGCTCAAAGCTTTCACATCGAATCTCCAAAACAGATTGTGGGGAATCACGTCAAACCTCTATAGTGTATCTTCTTTTGATGATCCGCATTTCTAACATCGGAGAGGCAGGATTCATAGCATAGCAGTGAAGAGACGGTTGAAAGAATGGCGGTGGGTTTGAACGTGATTCTTGGATTGTTACTGAGCGCGGCCATCGGTTTATCGCTGGGATTGATTGGTGGCGGCGGCTCGATTATCACGGTGCCGGTGCTCGTTTATGTGATCGGCGTCGAGCCGCATCAGGCCATAGGTATGTCGCTTGCCGTGGTAGGTGTCACCAGCCTGATCGGTGCGGTCCTTCATTCGCGGCGCGACACGGTGCGTTGGGGAACGGGTCTGCTTTTCGGCGGTTCCGGGATTTTCGGGGCATTTTTCGGCGCGCGGCTGACACATCTGTTTTCGCCGGGGGCGTTGCTGCTGCTGTTTGCCGCCTTGATGATAGTGATCGCGCTACTGATGTTGAAAAAGAAGCCACACGAAGTCAACGGAAACGGATCGCGGCAGTTCAGTTTTGGCAAGGCCATCTTGGCCGGCGTAGGCGTCGGCACATTGACAGGTTTTCTTGGCGTGGGCGGCGGTTTCCTCGTGGTGCCGGCAATGAGGCTCTTTGGTGGGCTGGCGATGAAGGAGGCCATCGGCACATCGCTTGTGGTGATCGCCATTAACTGCGCCGCCGGATTGCTGGGGCAGATGCAGCATGGCAGCGACTTCGACATGGGAATGACAATTTTGGTGGCAACGCTGGCGGCTATCGGTATGCTGGCGGGCGTGACATTCTCGCATAACACGTCGGCGGAACGGCTTAACAAAGGATTCGCAGCTTTTGTGTTGGCTGTAGCAATCTTCCTGGTGGCGAAAAACTATCAGGTGCTGATCGCCTGGTGATTAGCACGAGCAGCGCGTCGGAGAGATTGACGGAGCATAAGACGAAGGTTGAAGGTTGACGACTTCATCGCGAGGTTCAGGTGACCATCGCTACGAAGCTGATCCCACCGACAGCAGGCGCGCGCGGCACTGCCTGGCCTCTTTGAGCACTACGGAGAGGTGAGCCAGAGCATGTGCTGCAGAATGGATGTGCAAGTCCAGGTCAATGTCGGTTGATACTTGGTGCGCGTTGAGTGACGAATGGGTGGAAGTCTGCCAATGTGTCGCGCTTGATTATACCAATGGCGGCGAAAAAGACCACGTTTGTGGAGTCACACAGCATGGCCGAACCTGAGCTGACAGAGCGCGACGCTTGACGTGCAACGTCGTATATCGCAGCGATTTGCGCACAGCATGGCCGAACCTGGGCTGACAGAGCGCGAACCTGCGATCTTCGCTTCGGCATTTGGTATCACATTTGGAGTTTGGTCATTGGAATTTGTTTCGGATTTGGTGCTTCGGATTTCCCCGCAGGGGTTCGGATTCCTAAAGAGGCACTAGGGTCGCTTATGACGCTCGAAAAGAAGAGAACAAATGCTCACCGAGCCAGCGAGCACCGTGACGAGTGAACATCCGTTGCCAAAGTGCATCAACGCTCAAGCTGTCAACGCTCGCCCTACGCCTGCTCACACTAAGCTGAGTTTGTTCATGTGATGAGAAGCGCGTCAACGCTCGGACTAGAGCGGTTTGCGAATGACTCTGGGAGCGCCCGCTCGCAGCGTGCACATTAGCTCGCAAGATGCGTGGCCTGCAGGCCAAAGGCAAATTAAAATCGCTCTAAGGCTATCGGCTCTGCGCTCTCTTGGCGCGAGAGGCGCAGGCATTAACCCGTCACCCTCCTGCTAAGCATGAATCAGGGAGTGGACTCCACAGCTTTGATTCTTCGGCTGGTTCCTCCTCATCCTCAGGGCATTCGAGCTGTTTCCTGAGCGTAGGGGCTTTCGGGTCTTTTTTCTTTTCTTCTTCGACGACAGCCTTGAGTCGTTTTTTGATCTCTTGGAACTCCGGCGAGTCGGTGATGTAGTTCTCTTTCGGCGGCAAGAAGGCAATTTCGCGGAAGGTGCTCACAATCCGGTCGTAAAACGGCGGATGCGTGCGGAAGAAACTCACGCTCCGGATATAGCCCTTCTCGCTCGCCATCTTGTCAAAGAAGCTCACAAAGCCTCTGGGATCATAGCCAGCTTTCCACAAATACTGCGCCCCCAACTGGTCAGCTTCGACTTCAAACGCGCGGCTGACACCAAGCAACGCGAGGCTCAATGCCAGGCCTAACCCGTAGAACCCATATTGCAGAGCATAATACACGCCGACCGTGGCCACACCGCCCGTGAAGATCAACGCAGCGACTTGGGCGGCTTGATAGATAATGTTGGCAATGGTGGCGCGTGTCATCAATCGGGCTGAATGGCGCGCCGTAATGTGGGCAATCTCGTGCGCCAACACGCCGGCCAACTCCGATTCGTTCTCCGCTTTTAGAATCAATCCTGAATTGATGTAGAGGAACCCACCGGGCAAGGCAAAGGCGTTGATCTCGTCGGTGCGAAGCACTTTGACCCGCAGTGGCACTTTCAGGTCAGAGTTGTTTCCAATTTTCTCAGCAAGGTTGCGAATGTACGTATTGACGGTTTCGTCCTCCAGTTCAGGCGGCAGCAGGCCATACCGATGCAGTTCTTTGACTGCTTCCTCACCTCGTTTGATGTCTTTCTCCTGCCCCTCGCCCAACTCCCGGAAGCCGATGTCCTCAACATCGCCGTGCTTACGCTGTCGCGCCCGGCCCGAAGCGATTGTCTGAGCGACTTCGGCTTTGACGCCCGGCCACTCTCTCAAGAGGTCGAGCTTGGCCAGTCTGTTATCATAGAGCACATTAAGCCCGTGTTCGCGTTCAACCTTGGTTCGGGCAGACTTCTTTCGAAATCTCAAAATTTGACATTGCAGCTCCTGACGCCGCTTGGCCATCTCGGCATCATCGCGCGACGCGCTCTTGTTCAGGCGA
Source organism: Blastocatellia bacterium (assembly GCA_025054955.1). NCBI lineage: Bacteria > Pseudomonadati > Acidobacteriota > Blastocatellia > Blastocatellia bacterium. Next base: position 39,906 of record JANWZE010000143.1, read on the forward strand.
TCCAACTCCTGTCGGGCTTGCTTGATCTGCCGGTCCAGCGCTTGCTCTTGGTCCTTCAGGCGCGTCTGTTCGGCCTTCTTTTCCCTCTCCAATTTTTTCTTGAACGCCTCGATTTCTGCCGGTCGAATCGTGAGTGTGGGCGCGATATCCAACACCTGCAAGTAGGATTGCTGGACCAACTGCTCGAGCGAAGGTGTAACGTCATCCGCGCGCGCTGCAGTAGGCCGAGGCCCGCGCAGCAGTGCTACTACGGACAGCACCAAAATCCAACATGTTATTTTTCGCATCCTCATAACCACTCCTCAGTTTTGAATTTTGATCCATCACAGCACAGGGGCGCAAGCTCATCGCCACACGGCGATGGGCTTGCAGCACATCAGGGCCTACGAAGATAATTAAAAACTATGCATAAATGCTAATTGGCCTGCAAAAGACCACGTTTCACGAAGCAGAGAGGATGGCAGGAGATGACCTTACCGAGCGGCCATCGCTGGTTTTCAACCTGCAATCGGCCTAGGCTTGAGCATGCTTGGCCGCACAGCGGCTCATTGACGTTAGCCGTGACCTTGAGTGCACGGTGAGCGCGGCATCACCAGTCGTTCGTCACGTCAGCAGCGGGTATCGTGGTGGATGAGCACCGTTCAATCGTCGCTCGCGCGACGGGATGTGATCGTTGCTATGCCGTTGCCGACTTTGAACCTGAATTCACTGCACCGCCCACGCGGCGGATTTATGCACCGGCTTCACTTATCTTGGCCGGACTGCACCTTCGCAATCGCTTCTATGACCTGGGCAATCCACTTGTCACCATCACCGCCGAAGCCGACTTGCTCCAGCCGCAAAATGCCGTCTGGTCCGATGATCCAGTTGCGCGGAATAGCGAGCACGGGAACCAAATCCTGGACATACGCCTGAGCGGGAATGACCGTGAACGTATAGCCATTCTTCTTGACGAATGGCTCGACTAATCCGATGGCCGTATCTACATTGAAGGTCAACACCAACACATCTTGTCGGTCCTTCATCTGTTCATGGAGTTTTTGCACGTGGGGCAGCTCCTTGCGACACGGCCCGCACCAGGTGGCCCACACGTTGATAAAGGCGACCTTGCCTTTGAGATCGGCCAGCCGCCACGGCTTGCCTTGCAAATCGCTTAGTTCAAAGTCGGGGAGAACCTTGTCTTGTTTCTCCCAGTTCGTGACCTCTGTTGCTTCAGCGACCGACCGATCGGCGGCGAGCATCGCGTTCCAGGCTGCCCAGCCGTCTTGCGTCCCGCCTAACTCCGTCCACATCCGTCGCACCTTCTCCGGGAGCTTGTCCGAGCCTTCATCGTCAAGTGGCCATTCCTTCGGATGCGTGCGCAGCGCGTGTTGATAAAATGCGATCGCATCAAGCTTGCGATTTTCTGCCTCAGCCAATCGCCCGGTCCATTTCCAGACGGTGGCCTGCCGTTGAGCATACAACCGATGCTCGCCGGGCTTGGCTTTTTCATCGGGCTTTTCTTCGACCAGCGCCGCGTTCATCTGAGCGAGCACTTCCCGTGCTTTCTCATGCTGATTGAGTCGCAGGTACGCATCCACCAACAGCGGCCACGCCACCCAGCGCGTGTACTTCAGATTGTGCTCCTCTATCTTTCTCAACTGTTTAGAGTGTGAAGCTCGAGCGGCTCGCTGTTCAACCTCGTTGATCCCTTCCTGAATCAGCAACGGCACCTGCTCAATGCGCAGATTCCGCTTCACGTATTGGCTGGCCACGCGGATGGAAAACGGTGGAGTGCTCAAGAATCGCTTGGGGTCTTTCTTCAAGGCATTGAGTAACCCGTCTGCCGCTGCCAGCACATCGGCATCAGTGCTACCTTGTAAATTGGTCACGGCGTCAAAGTGATCAAGCCAGCCAGCGACACTCTCCGGGAGCAAGCGAAGCTTCTGCTCAGCATGCTGCAAGAGGGCTTGAAAGTACGCTTGCTTCTCTTCTGGTGTGGCGTTCCGCTCGGGATACGGATGCTTGGCGCGCCAACGCTCGTCAATCATCCACCGGGTTGTGCTGTAGTAAGGATAGAGACGCCGCATTTGCTCTTCCACCCAGTTTTGCCCTTCCGTGTCGTTCACATATTTGTACCCCTGATACAGCGTCCAGAACCACTGGCGCTCGGAAGTCAGGTTGAGCGCCCGTAAGCGTTTCACATCTTCTGCTACTTGTTGGCGCAGCGCAGCGTGTTCCGGCACCGGCCGGGCGCGAAATTCTAATTCCCAGAGCTGTTCGTAGGCTGTCACCGACTCAATATCCTTCTTTCCTTGAATCCGCGCCCGCAACCGAGCCGTTAGCTCCCGCAATTGCTGTTGGTCAGTGATCAACGAGGCGTAACGATAGGCCTCCATCGCGTCCGGGCAGAGCTTCATGAACTCGGCCAGATGTGTGCGTGCCTTGTTCCGGTCCAGAGAGAAGTAAATGCTGGTTAGTAACAGATGCGTCCACGGAAACAAGGGCGATTGCTTCAAGGCTTTCTCCGCAACCGGAAGGGCTTCTTCGGGATTGCGTCGGCTAAGCAACCGTCCGTACAGATAGAGCGCGGTCGGATCATTCGGGCGCTTTTCCATGCGGGCTTGATATTCAGCGATCAGACGCGGCAGGTCCTCCTCATGGCTGAGCGCGTCTTGATACTCGCGATGAACAAAGAGGTCGTCAGGATATTTCTTCAGCAGCTCGCGCAACTGTCTGAACCTCTGCTCTTGGATCTCCTGAGAAGGAATTCGCTCATCGTCATCGTGGGGCAGCTTATCCAACGCAGCTTTGACTTTCGGCGAAGGCGCACACCCGTACTGCGAGCTTTGTGCGCGCCCCGCAAGTGGCATGGAACACACGATAACCAAGAGCACTAAGCAATGACTGAAGCGAACAATGATGGAAGAAAATGAACTTTCGCACATACTGGTTTCCCTCCTTGCGCGCGATTCTAGCAAACCAAGGAGGGCAAGCCAAGTTTGATTTACACAGGTTGGCGAACATCGGACGCTCAATCTGGCAATAGGTGGCATCTGGGAATGCAGGCTCGCAACAATCTGCTTAAAAGTCATAGGCCGGTGAGGCGGCTATGGTTGCTGTCTCGTCCTGAAACTCAACGAACCAATCACAACACCGCGCCACGGCAATCGCTCGCGTGGCTCCGTGGTTACCGACTTGTTCAGTCAGCATCACCGCGCAGGACCTTGAGAAGCCTACCGAAACCTATTCGGTTGCTGACGCGGCTGCGTCGCTGCCGACTTGTGAAATACCACCGGCGGATAGATTGAGCACACGGATTCAAATTGAAGAATCGAGCACCCAACAACCACACTCTCCCTGTCCAATCCCAAGATAGATTGAGCACACGGATTGAAATTGAAGGATCGAAGATTGTCTCTTCTCATCTTCGATCCTCCGTCTTCCAGCGTTAGTTCTCAAATACTACGGCTGTGGCCAGGGCGGTGGGACGAAGTTTGGCAAAAAGCCAAGCGCTTCGGGGAAAGCTGAGGCCGACGGTCGCATGCCCGTTCTAACCCAAGAGTCCATCGCTTCAGCGACAGCAACAAGCTGGGCAACCGTGAAAGTGCAGTGCCCGACTGAATCGGTATAAACTTGCAGCAGGTTCTCCTCTCGGCCAGCTTGCCGCACGGTCTCACGGTAAGCCGACATGTTGGCCGGCAGCACAAGGCCATCAATCCTCGTATGGAGCGTCAGCACGGGCCGGGTGATCTGGCCGGTGTACTCGGCATAGTTCTCCAGATAGCGGCGCGCCTTGGGCGGGGGATTGAAATTTCTTCTGGCATTCATCTGAGCCAGCAACGAATCCGCATCAACGCCCAATGCGGCCAGATAGGCCTTTTCCTGAGGCGTCAGCCGATAAACATGATCGAGGTTTTGAACCACTGGACCGCCAGCGCGTCGTTCCAGCTCAGCGCGCGCTTCCGTCACGAAGAAGAAGTCCTGGAAGAGCCAATTTGAACCCGTGTAGAAATCCTCAGCCGGTCCACCCAGCACCAATCGAATGAACTCGAAACGGCCGAAGTTGGCTCGGTCACGCACCTGAGCTAGCAGCACAGGCACAACATCCCTCTGGAAATTCAGGTCATCGCGCACGTCTTCAGGCGCGCCCCACGCCGATGGCCAACCGAACGTCACGTCATAAGCCAACGCAATCGCTCCGGTCAAGTCAAAATTCCGTGGTGTGCCGGCGCCAAGCCCGCAGCCCGGAATCACTCCATCGTAGACATTGGGGTAATCCTCGATGCTCTTGAAAGCGACGACTGAACCCATCGAAGTGCCCCAGAGAATCGTGTATTGCGGCTCGCCGATCCGTCCTTTGAAGAACGAAACCAGCGCCAGCGTGTCAGCAATGCCTTCCTTGACCGCCCAGCCGTCCGTCAGATACGCTGAGCCGGCCAGCGCATACCCACGCGCCAGTAACGCATTTTCGACCGGCGTGCCCCCCGGCGCAGCTTCCAGCCGACGTGTATAACCGTGCGCGAAGACCAGCAGCGTTCCATTCCAATTGGCCGGCACGCGAATCTTGTAAGGCGCTCCATGAAGCGTTCCCTCCAACTCCACCGGTCCTTGTGCCGTAGCCGTGGTCGGCAAAGGCCAGCTCGCCAACAGAAACGATAAGACGAGAAGTCCGATCAAGACCACTTTCTTCATTATTTTCCTCCTTGAGCAAAAATTGACTGTTACAAGACGCCCGCCATTTTAGCAAAGCCACCGAGCGCGGAAAAGTCTTATCAGTTGCCTTTGAAGAAGCCCGTTCAGTTAATACTCCTGCACGTTCCTTGCACCACTCGTGGAGAAAAAGACCATGCGTGTGAAACCCAAAAGCATGCCCGGAACCGAATTGACTGGGCGCGATGCTGCGATCTTCACGCAGCATTTACTTCGCCGGCGGCAGCCGCCACCAGCGGGTAGTTAGACGTGCAACGTCTGGATGTGCGTCATCCCCACTCCTTCGCGGACTGAGATGGAGAACGCTTAACAGCGTTAGACGCGCAGATCAAGACCGCGCAGCCTCACGGTTCGCCAAAGCCCACCACTGTTGGAAGCAATTTCCTTTCGCGGGCGGCGCGGGTCAATTCCTCGCGGAAAGCCGGATGAGCAATGCGGATCAACGCTTCGGCTCGCTCGCGCAAATTCTTTCCGTGCAGATAAGCGACGCCATATTCAGTGACGACATAATGCACGTCGGCGCGAGTCGTGACAACGCCGGCTCCAGGTTTGAGCATCGGCACAATGCGAGAGACGCGCCCCCCTTGCGCCGTCGCCGGCAAGGCGATGATCGGTTTGCCGCCTTTGGCGCGGGCTGCGCCGCGGATGAAATCAACTTGCCCGCCGAACCCTGAATAGATTCGTGTGCCAATCGAATCGGCGCAAACTTGACCGGTTAAATCCACCTCAAGCGCCGAATTGACCGCCACCATGTTCTCGTTCTGAGCGATCACGAACGGATCATTGGTGTAATCGCTCGGATGAAACTCAAAGAGCGGGTTGTTGTCCAGATACTCATAGAGCCGACGGCTACCCAGTGAAAACGTGGCAATCACTTTGCGCGGATGCAGCGTCTTGCGCGCGCCCGTGATGATACCTGCCTCCACCGCTTCCATCACTCCGTCGGAAACCATCTCGGTATGAATACCCAAGTCTCGCTTGCTAGTGAGCGAGGCCAGCACAGCATCGGGAATCCCGCCAATGCCCAGTTGCAACGTCGAACCATCACTAACCAGTTCGGCAATGTATTCGCCAATCCGTTTCTCAACCTCGGTGAAGCCCGATTTCTCCAGCTCCGGCAACGCTTCCGACACCTCAACCAGTTTGTGGATGCGCGAAATGTGCACGAAGCAATCGCCCAACGTGCGAGGCATTTTGTCGTTGACTTGCGCGATGACAATCTTGGCGGCGTTGACTGCCGCTTGCGTCATCAATGATTCCACACCCAAACTCATAAACCCATGTTCGTCCGGCGGCGATGTATGAATCATGGCCACGTCCAGAGGAATGAGGCCCGATGAAAACAGGCGCGGAATCTCGTGAAGAAAGACCGGGACGTAATCAGCGCGACCATCATTGACGGCGTCGCGAATGGCTGAACCAACGAACAACGAATTGTAGCGAAAATGGCCTTCCATACCCGGTTTGGATAACGGGTCGTCACCGATCATCAGCGCATTTAGTATCTGGACGTGTTCCAGCTCATCTTTGCGCGCCGCCAACGCGCGAATCAGCACATAGGGCGTGGCCGCATTTCCGCTCAGGTAGACCCGATTGCCTGAACGAATCGCGCCAACGGCCTCTTCGGCTGTGGTCCAACGCTTCTTATATTCTTCCATCCAGTTCATACATTCGCTCCGCGTAACCCGACGAGAAGACCCATGGACGCCCGGCTGGCCCAGGGCGTCTACTCTGCTCTACGATACGTGAGACTCACGGTCTCAGCGAGCCATCCAATGCAGCGACGAGATTGGGCCTAGACCTCATTGAAGCGATCCATCACACTACGCGCGCTCCAGTATCAATGGCTCCAAATCAGCCTGCGCAACGCCACTGACCGACACGTTCGCCGCGATGAACCCATTGAACGCGCAAAGGCCGCGCCGTAACGCGCTATCCATCTTCAACGCCTGCACCGGCCCGTGCGCCACGATCTCACGAAGATATGGCAGCAATGCATTGGTCAGCGCATGCGACGACGTCCGCGCAACCATCGCTGGGACGTTAGGAGCGCAAAAGTGCGTCACGCCATGAGCCGTGAACATGAAACTCTCATGGGGCGTCAGCGTGGCCGTCTCGACGCAGCCGCCTTGATCAATGGAAAAATCAATAATAATGCTGCCCGGCCGCATGCTCTTGACCATTGTTTCAGTTACCAACACCGGGGCGCGTTGGCCTGGAATCAGCACAGCGCCAATGAGCACGTCAGCAAACGCCACAAATTTTTCCAGATTGCTCTTGGTCGCCAGCGCCGTCACCACCATGCCATTGAACTGCGCGTCCAGCTTGATCAGTTGTTTAATGTCTCGATCCAGCACGGAGACACTGGCGCCGGTGCCGACAAACGCGCGCGTGGCATAAAATCCTAACGTGCCAGCTCCGAGAATGACCACATCCGCCGGCGGAATACCAGGGATGCCCCCAAGCAAGATGCCGCGCCCACCATGAGTCGTTTCAAGCAAACGGCTGGCAATTTGCACAGCCATTTGTCCAGCAATTTCACTGGATGCGCGCAGGATCGGCAGTGATCCATCAGCCTCCTGCACCAACTCATACCCGATGGCGCTGATGTGTCGCTCAACGAGCATCTGCAGGAACTCACGCGGCGCCACCGCCAGATGCATAAACGCCATCAATGTCGAGCCGCGATTGAAAAAAGCCCATTCGCCGCGCTCCGGCCGAGAGACCTTCACCACCACATCGGCTCGACCGATCACTTCTTCGTGAGAATAAACGACGGTCGCCCCGGCCTGACGATAGGCTTCATCGCTAAATCCAGCGCCAGCGCCCGCCCCAACCTCCACCAAGACGTTGGCGCCTAATTCCACCAACTCGCGCACACCCGGCGGCGACAGCCCAACGCGCTTCTCATCGAGCCCTTTCAAAACCGGTCGCTCTTTGGGTATCCCGATATTCATCTGAGCTCTCCATTGTTGATTGCTACAGGACCACCTTTCACCGCATCTCCCAACGATAGCGATGCAGGTGCTGTCCAGTATACATGCCTTTCAAATGACGCACCATCGCAATTCGCTCTTCAACCAACTTGTCGGCAGCTTGATACGTAGGCAGATTCTCGCGTCGAGCAATGTGAAAGACTTTCCGCAGATTGTAGAAAATGCCTCGCGTCATGCGCAGCGCGCGGTCTCGGTCGTAGCCTTCCAGCTCGACGAACACGTTGATCAGGCCGCCCGCGTTGATGACATAATCCGGCGCGTAGAGAATTTCGCGCCGATGCAATTCCAAACCATGACGAGGCTCATCAAGCTGATTATTGGCAGCGCCAGCTATGATCGTGAACTTCATCTGCGGGATCGTTTGATCGTTGATGATGGCGCCGAGCGCGCAGGGAGCAAAGATTTGCGCTGGCACTTGGTAAATCTCATCGGGGCTGACAATCTCGATCGGCAATTGAGCAGCCGCCTGTTTGACCTTGGCCTCATCAATATCGGTGCCGAATAGCTTGACACGCTCGTCGTTTAACAGTTTGGCCAGATGCATACCGACGCTGCCCAGCCCTTGAATGGCGACAGCCATACCGCTCAACGAATCTGTGCCGTATCGTTCCAACACACATGCCTTGATGCCTTGTAACACACCGTAGGCTGTGACCGGCCCCGGATCGCCGCCGCCGCCATGCGCTTGCGAGAGACCACACACATACTTGGTCTCCATGTACATGTACTCAACGTCATTGACATCAATGCCCACGTCTTCACCTGTGATGAAGCGGCCTTTCAAGCTCTCGATAAACCGTCCAAATGCGCGAAACAATGCCTCGGATTTGTCCGTCCGCGGGTCACCGATGATGACCGCTTTGCCGCCACCCAAGTTCAATCCGGCGGCAGCCGATTTATAGGTCATGCCACGCGAGAGCCGCAAGGCGTCCGTCAAGGCCTCTTCCTCCGATTTGTACGGCCACATGCGCGTGCCGCCCAGCGCAGGCCCAAGCGTCGTATCATGAATGGCAATGATGGCTCGCAATCCAACATCCTTGTTCTGGCAGAACACGATCTGCTCATGTCCAAGCTCTTCCATTGCGGTAAAGTAAGTCATAAGCTCACCTCCTTAACACAAAAACGTTTCATCCTGACAATCTTGAATCATCGTGGGGCGCCACATCTGACGCCCTCTGGTGCCTCTTTCAAGGCTCTTTTCAAATGAGTTGACGTTCTTGCCGCTGCCGCCGCTGCTGCCGGGCAAGTTCATTGGAGTATCGCTTCCCACAAGCAAACTCTTATGAGAACGAGTCTAATCCACCGCTGTCGTCGGATGGTAAAAAACTCGTTGAATGAGCGCGTTCTCATCGGTTTCATGCTGGCGAATCAGACTCAGCACCTGTTGAACCCGCTGCCGCAGCTCGACAACGGAAACATCCAAGCCCGACGCCATCATGTCGCCGTCGCGAATCAACTCCTTGACCATCCGCAAAAGCTGTTCATGCTGCTGACGCAATGCTTCAACCTGCCCAGATACCTCCGGCTGCATCGCCACGACATCAAGCATGTAACCGTCTCGCTCTTCCAGAGCAAAATGACGCTCCAGATGGTTGTAGAACGCCGACAACTCATTGCATAGCCGCTGAGTCCATTCCACATTCTGGCCCACCAGCCCGCCTTCCTCAACCAGGCGCTCCAGTTGCCAGATGATCTCGCGCACGATCTCATGTTCCCGAAGGATCTCGTTCAGTTGAGTCAATGAGGCTTCGTTCATAGGCGCACCTCCATTCTTTGACAAGATCAAGAGGCAACAGGTGTACCAACACATGCTCTTTTGGGACCTCGGTGCAGCCCCGTCGTTGGGATCGCCTTTTTCAACAAGTTAACGTTTTGCGCTGAGCCGTGCGTTGCTCCCCTTCGTTGCTCGTCAATGGGTCAAACGCCACAGACCGAGGCAAAAGACCCAGACTGCAACGCAACCACGGGAGCCTCCACAATTCAGAACTGCCCAGTAGAAGCTCTTGATACGCCACGGAAACGCTATCGGGCAGAAACTCTTGATAAGTCTTGGGAACGCCACCGGCTGGCCGGCTGGCATTCTTCAGGTTAGGACCTTCAAGCGCAATCTCCTAAAGCCTTTGCAATATGGGTGCGCCTAGCCAATATGACCGTACCATAAAAAATTTCTTGCCATTGATCGGCATCCTGAATAAGATAAGGCCGGAATGTGGGCACAAATCCGAACATAGGGTTACGTTTCGGTGACCTGAAGTCGGTTCGTTCACAATTCCAGGGGGAAATCAAATGAGTTGCTTACTGTTCCACTCTAAAGTGAGCAGGATGCTTGATCCCACCACGGGCAAAACGGAGAGCAGCTCAAATGATTTCCCACTAAACCAACAACTGGAGACGTAATGCCGATGTCTAATTCCACAAAACTAACCGAGCGCGAAATAGAAGAAATTATCTGGACCGTGGAAGCCGTCTTGCTGGAGATGGATGTGGATATGTCTCCACGGCAAAAGGAATTCTACGAACGAATGAAAGCGCGGCTTGCTTCATGGGTTAATCTTCAAGAGCGCCCGCTTGTTGGCGTGCACCAAAAGTAGGATTCACGGATCATTGATCGCACGTCTGATGTGAGTAGGGGGGAGCCCTGTGTGATAAATGCGCGGTAGCGACGCCGTCAGTGCGTGCCAGTCGCAAACAAAGTCACCCGCTGCGTGGAACTGGTTGGGCGGTAGGTTGCCCTGAGATACCCCCGCAGATTGAGTCGCAAGCAAAGTCACCTGCTGCATGGAACTGACTGGGCAGCAGGCCATCCTGAGATACTGCGACAGATTGAGTCGCAAACAAAGTCGCCTGCTGCATGGAACTGATTGGTGCACGTGGGTGGGTCGGTTCAAGAGGCGCACGCATGGCCTCGTGTAGGACAGGATCAAGCTTAATTTGGTGAGGG